>NZ_JBRCOK010000146.1:0-24369 GCF_053501535.1 Bellilinea sp.
CACCATGCGTTTGAATGCAGCGGTGGATGCTCAGAGTCTGGCAGCCGCCGATGCTTCCGGGCAGCCGGGCAACAACGCGGTTGCCATGGCCATTGCGGCATTGCGTAACCAGCCAATTGCCGGGCTGGGAAATGTATCTCCCAATGAATATTACAACGGGCAAATCACATCATTTGGCGTACTGACCAAAAATGCCACTCAAAACAGCACCACTCATGGGCTGGTTGCCAAAGCCCTCAACGATCAGCGCGAGGCGGTTGGGGGGGTATCGCTGGATGAAGAAGCGGCAAATCTTGCCAAAGCGCAGCGCGCTTATCAGGCAGCAGCCCGTGTGCTGACGGCGTATGACGAGATGCTGGATCGCATCATCAATGGGCTGGGACTGGTCGGGCGGTAATGGAAAGGCAGGGATGAGAACATGCGTGTAACCCATCAAGGAATGATCAACAATACCATTGCTCATTTATCCGGTAATATGGATCAAATCGCCCGCCTGCAAAGCAAAATTGCTGCCGGCAAGAAAAATCTGTCCCCCTCCGACGATCCGGTGAACACCTCGCAAAGTCTGACCATGCGTTCTACACTGAATAACCTGCAAGCCTACCGCAGCACCAACGAATTGACCCGCGAGTGGATGGAAGCCGCCGATTACAGCCTCGAACAATTACAGACGATTGGTGTGCGGGCGGTAGGGCTGATCACACGCGGTTTGAGTGATACCATGGGAAGCGATGAGCGCCAACATGCGCTGGCTGCCGAAATTGACGGCATGATTGCCCAAGTGGTTCAAATTGGGAACTCGACCCACAAAGGTGAATACATTTTTGCCGGTTTTCAGCTGCACACCCAGCCGTTTGTGATGAGTGATCCGAATACACTCGTCTATCAGGGGGATAACGGCCTTTTACAGCGCGCAATTGCGCCCGGTCAGTCGGTGGTGATGAACCTGCCCGCAGAACCCGTCTTTCGTCCGCTGGTTGAATCACTGATAGCTGCCCGCAATGCGCTGCAATCAGCCAGTTTTGATCGGAATGCTTTACAAACGGCCTTTACCCAGTTAGAATCAGCGCTTGACGCAGTGGATGCGCAGCGCACGGGGCTGGGCACACGAATGCGGCAGGTGAAGGCAGCCAGTGATGGGATTGATAAGACTGAAATTGAGCTGAACAGTCTGCTTTCCAAAAGAGAAGACCTGAACATGGCGGAAGCCATTACCCTGCTGCGCGGTCAGGAGACGACCTATCAGGCAGTACTGGAAGTCAGCCGGCGTGCCATATCGGCCCTCAGCCTGTTCGATTATCTGCGCTGATCGTGAGGCGCTGTGCCTTCGGGGACACAGGCAGCCATCCTCCAAAAAGGTAAAGGATCCCGGCTATGTTAGTGCTGACCCGACGGGTAGATGAAAGTATTGCGATTGGTGATTCGATCACGGTCACTGTGCTGGCGGTGGAAGGTGACCGCGTCAAACTGGGCATAACAGCTCCGCGTGAAGTGCTGATCTTGCGTCAGGAAGTTGCTGATGCCGTCAAAGAACAGACCCGCTTACAGGAATTGCTGGCAAGCGGCCCGGAGCCGGAATCGTTTGAAGCCTTGCGCAAATTGCTGGCCGATGAGTCGCCCGATCCGCAGCCGGGAGAAGCACCGGAGAGTCCCGACCAGGCATAAAGGCGCCCCTCGTTTATGGAAAATAAAATGCTGACCATCTGTGGTCAGCATTTTTTTATCGTGGGTTTGGGATAAGCGCAAAACCCTGTGAGCAGCGAAATGTGTAATTGACCCCCTCCCACCTCCCCCAATATCACAGAAGCGATATTGGGGGAGGCGCAGGAAGGGGCAAAATTCTGAAATCGGATGTATAAAGAGGATTTATCCCGAACTGACGTTTTTTTATTATTTTCATGCGTTCTTTGGCTGTATTTTACGCGCTCTTTACTGAAGCCTTACCGGGCTTGTGTTAATCTTACTCCAGAGCGTATGGATTTTATCTTCAATACGGCGGGTTGCTATGCAAATGGTTTTTGACATCAGCCAAGATGAACTCCCCATTTTTCTGGCGGAGGTGGATGAACACCTTCAAACCCTGGATGAAACGCTGGTGGAGCTGGAACATCGCAGCGGTGATAGCGATTTGCTGCAAAATGCCTTTCGGGCGGCGCATACCCTGAAAGGCATGGCGGGCATGATCGGTCACCACCGCATGACCAACCTCACCCACGCCCTGGAAACGGCCTTCGACGGCCTGCGCAAGGGGCAGTACTCGGTCAGCACGGCGTTGATTGACCTGTGCCTGGATGCGGTGGACGGTTTGCGCGCGCTGCGCGATGAGGTGACTCAGGGTTTGCTCAGTGATTATGATCCGCAGCCGTTAATCGAAGCGTTTGCGGATTTCACATCCTCAAACAAGGGTCAAATTTCAAATCAGAGCCGGGTTGAGTCAATCCCTCATGAACCACCTCAGCCTCAACCGATAGAAGCACAATCCAACGGGAAAAAACTGCTCCATATTCAGGCGCAAATTGACCCGCACAGCATTGCTTCAGCGGCGCGCGCCTTTCAATTAATGATGGCGCTGCAAGAGTTGGGGGAAATTTCGGCGATGCAGCCCAGCCTGGAGCAAATTGAAACCGCCCAACCGGTGCAGACATTCCAGGCACAATTGTTGACGAAGGTCAATGAAGATACCGTAGCGGAAAAACTTGGGCAGATCTCGGAGGTTGAACAAGTTATTGTGCAGGCAGATGGGGCAAGCAAGGCGGTTATTAAGACGGAAGATAAGCCCCAGCCTTCTCGCCCGCACCCATCCGCGGCTGTTGAAAAATCGAATGACCAGCCAGCGGCTGCACCGCTCAACCAGCCGGCCCGCAGCCGTTCCAATGGCAGCGCCGGGCGCGGCGGGGTGGAGATGACCGTACGCACCAGCGTCGAACGGCTGGACAGCCTGATGAATCTGGTGGGTGAGTTGATTACGGACCGCAATCACCTCTTTCAGGTGCGGAACAAACTGGAAGCGCAAGCCCACAACGATCCGCTGGTTGAAAACCTGGCCGAAACGGTAGCCCACATCAGCCGCATCACCGATCAGCTGCAGGAAGAGGTGATGCGCATCCGCATGCTGCCGATTGGCAACCTGTTGCATAAGTTTCCGCGCATGGTGCGCGATATGTCCCAAAAGGCGGGCAAACTGGTGGATGTGGTCATTCATGGTGAGGATACCGAACTGGACCGCTCGATGATCGAGGAAATCAACGACCCGTTGATTCACCTGGTGCGGAATGCGATTGACCATGGCATCGAACCGCCGGATGAACGGCGGGCAGCGGGTAAACCGGAGCGCGGCACGGTTACGCTGAATGCCTGGCATGAGCAGGGGCGTATCATTCTGACCGTTTCGGATGACGGACGCGGTATTGACCCGGCGGTACTTCGCAAAAAAGTGGTGCAGAAAGGATTGATGACGGCTGAAGAAGCCGCAGCCCTCACCGATGAGCAGGCGGTTGACCTGATCTTCCTGCCCGGATTTTCCACCGCTGAAAAGGTGACCGATATTTCCGGGCGCGGGGTGGGAATGGACATCGTCCAGACCAATATCCAGCGCGTCAATGGCACCATTCACATCGAAACGGCGGTTGGACGCGGCACCACTTTTCAGATCGTGCTGCCTCTTACGCTGGCGATTGTGCCGACCCTGCTCGTCAAGGTTGGTTCGGCTACCTTTGCCATTCCGCTGGTCATGGTGCTGGAAACTTTGCGGCTTTCCCCGGCGGATATTAAAACCATCCGCCAGAAGCCGGTTACCCTGCTGCGCGGCAGCGTGCTGCCCCTGGTTTACCTGCGCGAGTTATATCACATCCCTGAAAACGGTCAGCAGCGCAAACGTCTGTTTGCGGTGGTCATTCAATCCGGCAAGCACCGCGTCGGCCTGGTGGTGGACGGGTTTATGGGGGAAGAAGAAGTGGTGGTCAAATCGCTGGGCAAACTGGTCGGGGAAATTCCGGGTATTTCCAGTGCCGCCATTTTGGGGGATGGCAGCATTACCCTGATTGTGGATGTGCCTGCCCTGCTCCGGCTGGCCGGTATTCATTAGGGAGGAGGTTATGAGCAGCGCTGTGGAATTTGACGAACGTTTGATTGAAACTTTACGCTCGCTGACCACGATTGGTATTCACAACGCCGTGCGTGGTTTTTCCGGCTTACTGGGGCACAAACTGGACTTTGGCGAGCCGAATGTTAAGTTGGTGCCGCTGACCGAGATACCGATGATTGTCGGCGGGCCGGAAAATGAGGCGGTGGGAATTTACCTGCGGGCCGAAGGTGATTTTCATGCTCAAATCATGATGATTTTGCCGCTGGAAAAAGCCTTCCAGCTGGTGGATTTGTTAATGGAACAGCCGGAAGGCAGCACCACCTTTCTCGGCTCGCTGGAGCGTTCCGCGCTGGGCGAAGTGGGTAACATGACCGGCACCTTTTTTATGAATGCGGTTGCCAATGCACTTGGGCGGGAAATCCGCCCAACCCCCCCGGCGGTGATGGTGGATATGGTGGGTGCCATTCTGGATATTATTGTCGCTACCACCGGGGGAGTCAGTGATCATGTGCTGCTCATTCAGACCTGTTTCAAGGACGGCAGCCGTTCGGTGCTGACCGATTTCTGGGTCATCCCGGATGCCCAATCCCTGCAAGCCTTACAGCAGGCCGAGAAGAGAGAATGAAAGAACCGATCAGTGTCAATCTGGGTGAGGTAGTCGTTTCCAGCGATCCGGCCGATGTGCTGGTGGCTTACGGCCTGGGGTCATGTCTGGGAATTACCATGGTGGACAGGCAGCGCCATATCTGTGGCTTGCTGCATGCCGTGCTGCCTCACCGCTTGAACGGCGCTGATCCGTATTGTGCCAAATATGTGGATAGCGGCATTGAGGGTTTACTGAACGCCATGCTCAAAGCCGGTGCAGAGCGCCGCAACCTGATTGTGCGTATGGCGGGCGGCGCCAACATGCTGACGGCTGCCGGGCTTTCTCAGACCTTTGATGTTGGCACGCGCAACATTGAAAGTGCGCTTGAAACGCTGCAACGCCTGAACCTGCCGCTGCATGCGCAGGAAACCGGTGGTCACAGCGGCCGAACTGTGCGGGTTTACGTCGCCACCGGGCGGGTAACTGTTCGGGTGGTCGGCGGTGTAGAAAAGGATTTGTAATTCTTTCAGGAGGAAGGACGAATGACCAAGATACTCATTGTGGATGACGCTGAATTTCTCCGCGTTCGGATCATCAAAATGCTCACCGGTCAGGGTTTTGAGGTCTATGAAGCGGAAAACGGCGCCAAAGCGGTTGAAAAATACAAAGAGGTGCGTCCGGATGTGGTGTTGATGGACATCACCATGCCGGAAATGGACGGCCTGGCAGCGCTCAAGGAAATCCGCGCCTTTGATTCGCAAGCCAAAGTGGTCATGCTGACCGCGCTGGGTCAGGAATCGGTGGTGCTGGAAGCGGTTAAGTCTGGCGCGCGTGATTTCATCGTCAAGCCGTTCGAGCATGACCGCGTGATGAGTGCGATTCACAAACTGGCGGGCTAGGTTATCGCATGGTGTCCCTGCCTCAGTCCTCGAGTGTTTCGCCTTCGCCTGCCCAACCGGTGCGGGTACTGGTGGTGGATGATTCGGCGTTCATGCGCTTTTCGATCACCCAGCACTTGAACGGGCGCGCCGGAATTCAGGTGATTGGCAGCGCGCGGGACGGGCAGGAAGCCCTCGAACTCATCCCCACCCTTCAGCCGGATGTGGTGACTCTGGATGTGGAAATGCCGCGTTTGGATGGTATTTCCACCCTGCGCGAAATTATGGTGCGTTTCCCCCGTCCGGTGGTGATGTTAAGCAGTCTGACCCGCGAAGGTGCGGTGACCACCATTCAGGCGTTGACACTTGGGGCAGTGGATTTCATCACCAAGCCCGAACGCCAGCTGGATATCCAGACGGTCATGGATGAGGCTGCTGCAAAAATTGTGCGGGCTGCCAATGCGCGGGTCAAGCCGTTTGCCCTGATTCGCCCGGCTGCCCAACCCAAACCGGCTGTGGAGAAGACGGTGCGCCCGCTCAAAACCGGTGAGCCGATTGTGCTGATTGGCAGCTCGACCGGCGGGCCGCGCGCACTCAACGAGGTGGTGCCGGCGCTGCCTGCCAGTTTACCGGCTGCAGTCGTCATTGTCCAACACATGCCGGCCGGCTTTACCCATTCTCTGGCGGAGCGTTTGAATGCTCAGTCCAAACTGCTGGTACGCGAAGCTCAGCCGGGTGACCGCCTGATGGTCGGGCAGGCGCTGCTGGCGCCGGGCGGCTTTCACATGGTGTTGGATGAAAACGAACAAATCGCGCTCAATCAGAATATGCCGGTGCACGGTGTACGTCCGGCGATTGATGTCACCCTGACCTCGCTGGTGCAGCGCTACGGTAAACGGGTGATTTCCGTCATCCTTACCGGCATGGGCAGTGACGGCACCAACGGAAGTGTTTTGCTGCACAGTCTCGGCGGTACGGTGATTGCTGAGCACGAATCAACCTGTGTGGTATGGGGTATGCCGCGCAGCGTGTTGGAAAAGCAGGCCGTGGATGTGGTTGTGCCGCTGCCGGATGTGGCTGACGCCATTCAAAAAGCCGTGCAGGAAAAACTTGCCATGTCACCGGGGAGATGAGCAAAGTGGAAACCGAAACTTATACCCAAATCAAAACTTCGGTCAAGCATCTGCTCAATATTGACCTGAATCATTACAAAGAAGAGCAGATGAAGCGCAGACTGGATTCGTGGCTGGCTCGTTCGCGCGCTTCCTCCTGGAATGATTACTTTGCTCTGCTGCGAGAAAACAAGGATGAATTAGAAAAATTCCGCAACTACCTGACCATTAATGTAACCGAGTTTTTCCGCGACCCCGAACGCTGGGCTGCCCTGCGGCGGGATATTCTGCCGCGTCTGCTGGCGGAGACCGAGCGTGACCCGCAGCGGCGCGGTGCTTTGCGGGTGTGGAGCGCCGGCTGTTCGGTGGGTGTGGAAGCCTACACGCTGGCCATTTTGCTGGAAGAGGTTGCACCGGGCAAACCCCATTTTCTTTTGGCGAGCGACCTTGACCGCGGTGCTCTGGCCAAAGCCCGCGCCGGCGGGCCGTATCTGGCTGAAGAAACCCGCAATCTAACCCCGGAGCAGCGCATTCGGTTTCTTTCTCCATCCGCGCCATTTTTCGTCAAACCCGAAGTGGTGCGAAAAGTGACCTTTCGTGAGCAAAATCTACTCAACGATCCCTTTGAAAGTGGTTTTGACCTGATCGTTTGCCGCAATGTGATTATCTACTTTACCAATGAAGCCAAAACACTGCTCTATCGTAAATTTCATCAGGCGTTGCGCCCCGGCGGGGTGTTGTTCCTCGGCGGAACGGAAATCATGCCGCGGCCGGCTGAACTGGGTTTCCGCAATGCCGGTATTTCCTTTTACATGAAGGAATAAGAGGTCAAGATGATGCGTTACACACTGGACGACTTGATCCGTGAAGCGGGCAAACTGCCCCCGCTGCCGCAAGCTTCGCAGCGTGCGCTGGAATTGATGCGCTCGCCGGATTGTAATTTGAGCGCAGTGGCGGATGTGCTGGCAGTGGATCAGGTGCTTTCCGGTGTGGTGCTGCGGGTGGCCAATTCGGCATTTTACGGCATGCCCAACCGGATTGCCACCGTCCATCAAGCCGTGGTGGTCATCGGCTTGCAAGCGCTGTATGAGATCATTCTTGCGGCCAGTTTGGGCAGTTTCCTCAACCGCCCGCTGCCGGGTTACGAATTGCGCAAAGGCGAATTGTGGCGGCACTCGCTGGGCGTGGCGATTTGCGCCAGAACGATTGCCCAGAAACGCAGCTGGAAAAATATCGAGGAGTTTTATTTTGCCGGTCTGCTCAGCGATATTGGCAAACTGGCGCTGGAAAAGCTGTTACGCAGTATGGCGTTCAGTTTGAACGAATGGCAGTCCACTTCATTTCTGGAAATTGAGCGCTCTTACTTTGGAATTGACCATGCCATGCTGGGAGCGGAAATGGCGCGGCGCTGGCGTTTGCCGGAAGGGTTGGTGGCCGTCATCGCGCACCACCATAACCCGGCAGCCGCGGGGCCGTATCAGGCGCAGGCCTATGCGGTGCACATCGGTGACAGCATCATGATGATGATGGGAATCGGGATTGGCCGCGATGGGCTGCAATATGCCCTGGATGAGCGCGCTGTGGCTGCCCTCAACCTGACCGAAACCGAACAGCAGGAACTGATTACTGCTGTAATGGATCAAATTGAAATGGCGGAGATGTTAATTACACTGCCCGGCCCGGCGTGAGGCTGCCGTGCGGTGATTGAGGAGGTATGAATGTATGGATGTTAAGTTCTTAAATCCCTTTGTAGAGGCAGCCGTAGAAGTGTTGAAAGCCGAAATCGGCGTCAATGTTCAGCGCGGCAGCCTTTCCCTGCATCAATCCGCGCTGACCACCGATGATGTTACCGTCCTGATTCATCTGGTCGGGCAGGTGTACGGTGTGGTGATGTACGGGATGAACACCCAAACCGGCATCCGCTTTGTGACCCAAATTTTGGGGCAGGAGTTTACCGAGTTTGATTCGCTGGCGCAAAGCGGCGTGGCAGAACTGGGTAATGTCATCTCCGGGCGGGCAACAATTAAGTTCTCGCAGGCCGGATACGCGTCCAATATTTCACCGCCCACCCTGATCAGCGGCAAGGGAGTGCAAATTTCCACGCTTGATTTTCCGCGTATCGTCGTGCCGCTGCAGACCAATCTGGGTGAATTGACCGTTCATCTCGCCCTGCGGGAGAACCGCAACGGCAAACAGGAAGAATTTGTCGCGCTCACCCCTGCCGCCAAGGGCAGCTGAGCAGAAAGGATTTGCCATGAACGTCAAGTTTCTCAATCCTTTTGTGGAAGCGGCTTACGAGGTGCTGCGCGCCGAAACCGGTATGGACATTCAACGTGGTGAACTTCGTCTGGAACAGGGAATGTATGTCACCGATGATGTGACGGTCATCCTCTCGCTGGTTGGAGCGGTCGAAGGCACCGTTTTTTACAGCATGAACCGTTCGGCTGCGGTACGCTTTGCTTCGATCATGCTGGGTGAAGCGTTACAGGAGTTAGATGGGCTGGCGCAATCGGGCATTGCGGAAATTGGCAATGTCATCACCGGACGGGCGAGCATGAAACTCTCCGAAAACGGCTATGAGTCGAACATTTCGACGCCCTCGCTGATTCTTGGTAAAGGTGCTTCGATTTCGACGCTGGATTATCCGCGGCTGGTCGTTCCGCTGGTAACCGATGCCGGTGCGGTGGAAATTCACCTGGCGTTACGTGAGGGTAAGCGCGGCTTAAAGACCCCTCAAATTGCAGTTCCGAATGCCAAAGCCATCAGTGGCTAACCATCTTAGAAAAAAAGAAAGGAGTGTAATCAACAATGGAACATCAACTGGTCGTTTTTGAGCTGGAAAATGAAAAATACGGTGTGGATATTGCCTCAGTTGAGGGCATTATCAAGATGCAGGAAATCACCCGCCTGCCGCATGCGCCGGAATTCATCGAGGGAATTACCAATCTGCGCGGAACGATTGTGCCGGTGGTGGACCTGCGCACCCGCTTTGGCCTGCCGAGCAAAGAGCCAACTCGCGACACGCGGATTGTGATTGCCAACATGGACTCCAGCAAGGTGGGCATCATTGTAGACGCCGTTACGCAGGTGATTCGGGTTCCGGAGGATAAAATCGAACCCCCACCGCAGATGTCGGTAACAATCAACTCGGCGTTCATTAAAAACATTGCCAAGTTGGAGAGTGAACTGGTCATCCTGCTGGATTTGGGCAAGGTCCTTTCTACTGAGGAACGCGAAGCATTGACGGTAATGGCATGATCCCGCCTTTGCGATCCACACCCAGCCGATCCCTGGCGCTGGCTTACTGGCGGCAGAAAACCGCCCGGCGGGCTGCTGCCCGTCCTTCAGCTTCTAATCTGCTGGATATTTTGCTGGATGGTTATTGTGTGCTGGATGAAGAGGGACGCATCCAGCACACCAACCCGGCGCTGGAAAGTTTGCTGGCTTGTCCGGCTCACCAGTTAGGCGGCAGGCTGCTGCTGGAGTTCATTGAACCATCCTGTCAGACCGATTTTCTTTCTTTGCTGGAATTGATGAAATACAGCCGCAGCCGGATTGGACCGCTGGAAGTCGAGATGAAGACAGCCGCCGGTGAGCCTTTGGCGGTCTTTTTGACCCTGGCGCCTTCCCCCAACGGTGGCCGGGAGCTGGCTCAGGTTCTATTGCGGGATGTTTCTCAATGGCGGCAGGTGCAAAACGAACTGGTCGCTGTCAATTTGATGCTCGAACAATCGTTCACCGATACACTGGAAGGTTGGGCAAAAGCGCTGGAACTGCGCGATTATGAAACGCACGGTCATACCCAGCGAGTAGCCGAAGCCACGGTGCAGTTAGCCCTGGAGATTGGGTATCGGCTGGAGGAGGTGTTGAACCTGCGTCACGGTGCTTTGCTGCATGATATTGGCAAGATGGCAATCAGCGACACCATATTACTCAAACCTGGCCCGCTCAACGAAGCCGAATGGGAGATCATGCGCCGCCATCCGGTTTATGCCGAACAGTTACTGCGTCAGATTGACTACCTGCGCCCGGCAATTCCCATCCCTTACTGTCACCATGAGAAATGGGATGGCAGCGGTTATCCGCAGGGGTTGAAGGGAGAACAAATCCCATTGGAGGCGCGCTTGTTTGCTGTGATTGATGTGTATGATGCGCTCCGTTCCAGCCGCCCCTACCGTCCTGTGCCCTGGAGCGAAGAACGCACCCTGGAACACATCCGCCAGCAAGCCGGTACTCATTTTGATCCGGAGGTGGTGAAAGCGTTTCTGAAAATGAAAAATTTTGATTGAATGAGAAACCGGTTTTCAATGAAAATTTCTTAATGGAAGGGGGGGGAATTCCACTGCCAGTGTTGTTCTGCCTTTGAGCCGAGACCATGAAAAAAATAAGCCTCTCCCGCCTTGGGAGAATTTAAGCGGGAGAGGAAGTAAATGACAGAATTAGTTTTTGGGGGTAAGAACGTAATATACCAAACCGGCTGTGACACCGTAGATCAGATGGCCTAGCAAGCTCATCCATTGCGGCTGTCCAATGACGAAAACCATCTCATTCATGCCCAACATCAAAGGCATCATGATCAACGCTCCGAGTACCCACCAGACAATGCCGTTCACTGTCCCGCCAATCAATGCAGTAGCGATTTGATTGGGAAACCGTGGAATCACGAATCCATACACAGCTCCAATGAAGGCGCTGATGCCCATGTGAACGATGAACCCGATCACCGCGTTTTCCTGTCGTACAAGCATGCCGACCATGGGCAGCATTCCCATCATTCCCATCATGATGCCGAACACAACGCCGCCCGCCAAACCGCCGATGATGCCGTTGACAATGGACTTTGTAGAACTTTTACTGACTGCTAAGGTTGCCATTTTTACCTCCATAAGAACGAATATCATTAAGATTTTGGTTGTTTCTATTTCTTTGAACTCGTGAAGGTTGTTATTCTTACTTTCCTCAACAAAATCGGTATAATTCGCTTATGGGTAATTCGCGACAAACCAATGAGGAATGGCTGGCGCAGCTGCGTGCCACCGGCGAAATTCAAACGCGAGCCATTGAGGATTTAAGCGAGATCATCCGTAAGGGGCTGTTGAGTGGTTTGAACAGTTATCTGGCAAATGATGCGGGGCGAATTGAAAATCTCATTGAAGAAATTACCCAGGAAACCATCTTGCGGGTTTTACAACACCTGGGTACTTTTGAGGGACGCAGTCAATTTACCACCTGGGTTTACAAAATTGCCATCCGCCTTGCCTTTTCAGAACTGAGAAAAAGGAGGTGGAAAGATGTTTCGATTGAAGCGAACCTTGAATCGGATGATGAAAAACCCCCGGCGTTCTCTGCGGGCGAGTTATCCGAATCGTCTTTCCAGCCGGAGGGAGTAACCGAACAACGCGAATTCATCCGCTTATTATGGCGCATCATTCAACAAGATCTGACCAATCATCAGCGCCAAGCATTAATAGCCGTTATCATGAAGGGAGTCCCCATGGAAGTGGTTGCTGAGAAAATGGGAATGCGGCGCAATGCATTATATAAATTGTTACACGATGCGAGGAAACATCTGAAGCGGGAACTTATCAGTGCTGGATATGCTGTTGAAGAAATATTTTCGTTATTTCAACTGCCGGAAAAGTAAGAATTGGGATTAAAATCTTTCCAATGAGAAATGACTATGTTTCAATCGTTTCGTGAATTTTTGAACAAACTCTTCAAACCATTTACTGGCAAGCCAGAAAAAATGCCTCCCGTTTCCCTTGCAGAAGCCAGAATGATGGCGGAGATGATCGCCGGGACGGAAGAAGTTGAATTAACCTGCGATGAAGTCTTTGAATTATTGGATCAATTCACCGAGATGGCCGTGCGGGGCGAAGATGTGGCTCATTTGATGCCGTTGGTGCACCGCCATTTGGAAATGTGTCCGGAGTGCCGTGAGGAATACGAAACCTTGCGGCGAATATTGGAAGCCAAATTAATTTAGGGGGTGTACACTCTGGTATCCGGACGAAAGGCTGCCCACGAAAACCAGAGATGATTAATGGCAATGGCGGGAGTTAACTTTCTGCCAACCAGCGGTCCACTCACCGCATTGCCAAAAATATCCCATATTGTGCCGGTTTCCACATCCCGAACCTGTTCATTTGACCACTCAAAGGTCAGCATCCGATTGTCCAGCAATCTCGAATAAGCCGCTGCGCTGCCTACATCGTTGCCTTCGCTGATGATGCTGGTATCCAAAGCTGAGGCAACCCCTTTCTGCCAGAGAATGAGGATTGGCTGCCCATCAACCTGATCGTTGATCACCCTGACCTGTGAGAGCACCTCGTAGGGGTAGGCCACTGCTTCATTAGGGGTTGCAATAGCCAGAACCCGTGCTTTGGGTGGAAGGGTTTGCGGGGTTGGCGGCCCGTCATAAAGAAAAGGCGGGTTATTGATGTCATCGTATCCAATATATGGGTTACGTCCGTAAGGGCGATTGTATCCGGTTTCTCTGGAGAGAACTTTACCATCAGGGAAACGTTCACGAAAATCCTGCCAGGCGACAATTGTAGCCGGGTAATAGATGAGATATTGACCGGCATAATGGCCGGCAATGCCTTCGCCAGATGCCTGCTGCCACCAGCTTTCAGTCTGACGGTCATACATGATGAGGTTGCTGAAACGAAGTCGCCCGGTAGTGCCAAAGTCCAGAATGCGATGATCAAGCGTGCGTTCAAAGGCGATTGCTGTGTTGCAAAGCGGGCAGAAAGTGACCGCCAGCGGCAGTCCACCGATGGTATCATTGACAATTTCATGCCAGGTCAGTATCTGCAGGGGGTAAGCACGGTTTTCGTCGTTGGCAGAAACCCAAACAACCGGTTCATTGGGCTTCAACCACTGGTCCGCCTGAGCGATTGTGAGGAATTTTGGTTCATTGATTGCCGGAATACCATCTTTGGGTACACCACCGGAGAGAATTTCAGAGTAATGGACGGTATGACGCGTAAAATCCGTCCGAAATTCTTGCACGGCAAAAGCAGGTGGCTCTTCGGGGGGCAATAATTTTGTACCAAATAAATCAACGGGGGCAGTCGGAGAAGCGGTATTCTCAGCAGGCGATAATACTGGTGTGGTTTCGGCTTTCACTGTTGGGGGAGGGGTGGTTCGTGAAACTGTACACGCGCTTAAAGGTATAAAAACCAGTAACCAGAGGAGTTTGTTCATCTTCTTCGCTCCATTTTTAAGAAAAACGACCACCTTCCCCGCATCCAGGTGGGCAATTGCCAGAGGGATACCCGCTGAAAATTAGATGGTTTGGCGGAGTGAAATCTTACTCAGCTGGCCGCCTGCCACCACGCCACGCCCACCAGCCCCGGCCCGGCATGAGCGCCGATCACGGGTGTCATTTCGGTGATGTACAATTCGGTTGGGCGTAGTTTTTCCCGCAGGGTTTGTGCTATCTGCTCGGCACAACCGCTGTCATCGGCGTGGAAGCAGATCAGCACGCTGCCTCCGGATTGGAGATTTTTCTCCAACCAGTTGAGCATTCGTTCAATGGCTTTGCGGCGGGTGCGTTCCATCCCTTCCAGATGAATCTGTCCCTCTCGCAATGTGAGAACCGGATAGACCCGCAGAGCAGCATTTACCAGTGGGCGGATTGCGCTGACTCGCCCGCTGTGTTCGATGAAAGAGAGCGTATCCAGCACGCCAATCATCCCAATTTGCTGACGGGCTTCTGCTACCGCATTTTTGATTTTATCCAGTGAAGCACCCTGGCGGGCAAGGCGGGCAGCCAGGATTGCCATTAATCCCTGAGCCGGACCGGCAACGCCGCAGTCAATTACCTCCACCTTCAAGCGGTCTGCCAGTTGCTCGGCAGCCAAACGGGCTGAGTTATAACATTGGGTGAGATCAGCCGGTGGGGTTAATATCAATGCAGCAGAAGCCTTGCCATCCATTGCCTGAATGCGGTTGAGAAACTCTCCCGGCGCGGGCGCCGCCGTGGTGGGGTGGGTGTTGGTCGTTCGCAAAGCCTGATAATAGGCGCGGCGGTCAATGCTTCCATCGTCCGGCAGAGCCTGGCCGTCCAGAATGAGGCTCATTGGCACGATGTGAATGCCTTCCCGCTTCGCAAGTTCGTCCGGAAGGGAGGCAATGCTGTCGGTGAAAATAGCCGGTGCAGTGGAGCGTAGCGGGCGGGGGGAATATGCGGGGAATAATTCCACCAGTATTTCACGCTTGTCCCTCAGTTTCAGCCAGCGGGGCAGCAAGCGCGGCATTGCACACACCGCGGTGGTAAATGCCAGAATTACCGGTGACCAGATCACCAATGGGTGTAATTCGCGCAGGTAGTTCAAGTAGATAAGCAAAGGAAAGGCAACCAGTGTTGCCAGAATACCGCTGCCGAGCGTGGCAAAGTACACCAATCCGTACACCGGCAGGGTGATGAGCGTTGAAGCGGGGGTGAGCGCCACCAGGCCGCCCAGTGAGGTGGCCAATCCGCGCCCGCCTTTGAAGCGGAAGTAGATCGGGTAGTTGTGTCCAACCACTGCAGCTACCACACAAAAGACAGCGCAGCCCTCATTCAGAAAAAGGGCTCGGGCAATCATGACGGGGATACCCCCTTTGGCGATATCCAGCAGGGCAACAAAAGCAGCCGGTACAATCCCCACTGAGCGGGCTACATTGGCGGTTCCAGCATTACCATCCCCCAGAGAGCGGATGTCGGTTTTCTTCCACAAGCGGGTAATCAACACCGCCGAAGATAGTGAGCCCAGCAAATAACTGAAGATCAAGATGAGCACGCACTGCATCAATGTTCCACCTCCTTCCTGTGATCTACCTGAGAAGAAGCGGGGGTCAATGCGGTTGCTCAGAATCCTTTATTTGATTGTAACAAGTATTTATTGGAGGGAGATTAACAGCAAATAAAAATGCTTCACGGCAGGGTGGAATTGAAGTCCGGTAGACGAAGGGGGGCAAAAACCGGAGGAACACTTTCGGCGCGGTAGTCAGCCTGCCATGAAGATTGGATAGCAGGCAGGTTGGAAGATGAAACTGGCTGAGATGGGGCAAACAGCAGCACGAGAGGAGTGGTCGTGAAAATGGCCGCTATAATCAGCGTAAGAATCAAGCGCAGGGTCAGGCGGGAGAAAGACGTCTGGTCGGACATAGTTCATTCCCTACAGGGTTACTTCCACTTGAGGAATTTCGGTTGGGGCGGATAAGCGATAGACCATCACCCGTTCCAGTTTTCCCTTGACGGAATGCAGACCGAGAGGTTCCAAAGTGAACTGCTGCTGATTTTCTTCCAGGGCGGTAAAGGTGGCATGACCGATGAGTGCGCCTGTGCCCTTGATCAGCTGGCGGGTGAGGGCTTCCAGCCTTTGGGCGGTATTGACCGTATCGCCGATGATGGTGTAGTGCAACCGGTCTTTAGCCCCCAAACCACCGGCGATCACCACGCCGGTGTTGATGCCGATGCCGGTAATCAGCGGCGGATCGCCGCGCTGCTCGCGGATGCGGTTGAGTTCGTCAATGGCGGTAATCATTTCTACAGCCGCCTGACAGGCAGCCAGTGCGCTCTTTTTGGGGCTGAGCATACGCGGTAGAATGCCAAAAAATGCCAGCATGGCATCTCCATCAAATTTGTTGACCACCCCGCCGTGTTTGACAACAATTGGCACAAGCCGGTCAAAATATTCATTCAGCCAGTTCATCACGCGCGCCGGGTCGGCCTGTTCCGTGAGTGTGGTAAAGCCGCGAATGTCGCTCATCAGTACCGTGGCAACGGCTTGCTGACCTTCCAAACGTAGATTGCCGGAGCCGAAGGTCTGGCGCAATTGCTCACGCACTTCCGGCGAAACCGTACGCCCCAGCAGATCGCGGTAGATAAAACCTTCCTGCAGGCCGGCAATCATGGCGTTGAAAGCGTGGGCCAGCACCGATAACTCATCGTTGCCCTCCACATTGACTTTTACGCCCAGATTACCCTGCGCAACCTGCGAGGTGGCCCGCACCAGCCGCAGCAGAGGACGGGTGATCAGGTTAGCTAGATAAATTCCCACCAGAATCACGAGGAGAATGGAAATAGTGATCAACAAAAAGACTTGCAAGCGGGTGATTTGACTGGTACGCACCAGAAACGCCTGAGGCAGAGCTACCCCCAGCAGGCCCAGATCCTCTCCGCTGCGCGCTTCCCACGCCCCCAGCAGCTCAGTATAGTTGATGCCATTGATGTTCAGCGGACGGGATTTGCTGGCCTGATCCTGGGTTTGCAGCACTTCAAGCGCTAAAACGGGCTCAAGCGTGTGCTGAAAAGTGGGGAAGGTGGAGGCAATCGGGCTGCCGGACAGCGTATACAGGGTTGTATCGCTGAGCGTATCCAGTTTCATTTCCCGTACCAGCGAAGCTGCTGACTTGCCAACCAGCACTACACCGCTTAACTGCCCCTGCGTGTCCAGAATCGGCCCGCTGATGTAGAAATAATCTCCCCAGGGTGTTTGAACGAAAGCCGCAAACTTGTCGCCGCGCGCATCCTGTTCGCGGCGTAAAACCCGCTGAACAAATTGCTGCTGGCTGAAGAAGGGGTCTGCCCGTGAGTAGGTATATTCTCCGCGCGGGGCTCCCGGCAGGCGGCGGGCAGAAAAGACGGTCACCCCCTGAAGATCGAGAATTTCAACAACTTCTTCATTGTTGTTGATTGCCAGCGGCAGGGTCAGCTGGCGCAATTGTTCTGCATCGCTGGCTTGGATTGCCTCGGCAACCCCCTGTGTGTTGGCAATCAGCCGTAGGGTAGCCAGAAGACGGTCTTCTTCGCGCACCATCCAGTCGGTGGTCTGCCTGCCGGCGGCTACCAGCTGATTGAAAAAGCGATCCTGTACCGATTCGACCACCACTTGCGTGACAAGATAGGCAGATGCCAGGGCGAACAGCAGGGCAAGGATCAGGTAAGGCAGGGTAATCTTAAGGCGCACCGGGACTTTGACCGCCGGTGGCTGGCTGGCCGGTAAGCTGCTTACGGCTGGCGGTCGGCGCGGTTGAGTGGGTACATCAACGGATTGCAGACGACGTAAAGCCTGCTCGATCCAGCGCGCCTGAAACGGCTGGCGCAGGAAAACATTGAAGCCCATGGATTTTGCCAGCATCTCGCGTTGCACATCTGGAACCTGGTTGGTGAGGATGACCTTGACTTTGGGGTCTGCAGTCTGAATGCGGCGTAAGAATTCCAGCCAGCCTTCACCGGGAAAATGCAGGTCCAGCAAAATCAGATGCGGTTTGATTTGCTTGAAAAGCGCTTCAGCCTGTCCAATTTCCCACGCCTCCCAAACCTGGTCGCCCCGGCTGCGAAAGTGACGTGTCAGCGCCTGAGCTGGCTGGGCTTGTTGTTGTACGATGAGGACTCGCTGGGCAGGCATTGATCCTCAGGCAGAAATCCTTACGACAGGTATTCGCGCAGGTGACGGCTGCGGGTGGGGTGGCGCAGTTTGCGGAGTGCTTTGGCTTCAATTTGCCGGATGCGCTCGCGGGTGACGTTGAAGTAGCGGCTGACTTCTTCCAGGGTGTGGTCTTTACCGTCAATCAAACCGAAGCGCAGTTCGAGCACCTGCCGCTCGCGTTCGGAAAGCGCGCCGAGCGCGTTTTGTACCTGCTCGCGTAACATCTCACGGGCTGCCGCGTCCATCGGTTCCATGGCATCATCATCTTCGATAAAATCCCCTAGCTGGCTGCTGTCTTCATCCCCAACCGGCCGTTCCAGTGAAACAGGTTCCTCTGCCGATTGAAGAATGCGCTGTACTTTGGCTGCCGCCCAGTTCCAGCGGCGCTGCACTTCGGGATCCAGCGGAAGGTTGGCCGCCTGCGCTTTCTTGATGAGGTTAACATCCTCTTCGCTGAGAAATCCGCCTTCCAGGGCCAGTTCCTCGTTGGTTGGTTCACGCCCTAACTTTTGTACCAGATTGCGCTGGACGCGCAGCAGGCGGGTGATGGCTTCAAAAAGATGCACCGGTATGCGGATGGTGCGCGCCTGTTCAGCGATGTAACGACTGATGGATTGGCGTATCCACCAGGTTGCGTAGGTGCTGAATTTGAAACCCCGCGTTGGGTCAAATTTGTTGACTGCCCGCAGCAAACCCAAATTGCCTTCCTGAATCAAATCGAGGAAGGTGATTCCCCGTCCCAGATAGCGTTTGGCAATGCTGACCACCAGCCGCAAGTTGGCCCGGATGAGGGTCTGGTTGGCTTCCTCCGCAAGCTCGTGGATGTTCTTAATCTCTTTTTCAAGGTCGTATTTGACCAGCCGAGCTTCAAAGAAATCAATGCCCGGCAGGTCTTCGCCTTTTTTTAGAATCTCAAAAAGTTCCTGTGCCAGTTCAGATGGTAAAAGGTACAGGCACAGGTAGAGGGTAAAGGCGTTGCGAACCAGACCATCCCAAAGGGAGTCTTTTCCCCATAAACCGTTGTCGAGAAACGACCGCATATAAGAGGGAGTATCGGATTGCCAGGATTGGCGTAGGGCCTGTGCTTCTAATAAAATCAAACCCAAATCGGGTACTTCTTCATTGCTTAGACGGTTGACATCCTGCTTGAAGCGTTCCCAGGATGTATACAGATCCTCCACCACCGCAAGATATAACTGTAAATTGGGATCGAGAGCCGGGTTTTTGCCATCGAGGTGGCGGCGCAGGGTTTGCAGGTACTGGCGGGCTTCAATGCGGGCGGCCAGACGAAACTCGCTGTCCGCATCCAGCAGGTTAATTTGGCCAATTTCTTTGAGGTAAAGACGAACCGGGTCTTCGGAAAGCTCCACCGCCAGGGCAGGATCTTCTAAAATCTCCAGCGGGTCTTCCAGCGGTACTTCCGCTTCAACCCATTCGTCGGCGGGTACGAGCGGCAGGACTTCTTCAATATCATCACTCAACATACTGTTGAGATCGCCATTTTCCAGATTGGCAGCGGCAGTTAAATTCAAAGGATCCAGCAAATTGCTGGATGTTTCGGGCGGCAGTGCTTCATTGCTGGTTTCCGGCGGGCGCTTTTTTGCGCTGGATGTGGAAGATGATTTCTTAGGGGTGCGAGCCATGGTTAATAATATACCATAAAAAGAAAAAATCTCTTTTTTTATTCCACTTCTGCCACTTTTGCAAGAGCTTTCTCCAATCGGCTGCGGGCTTGAATGTAATCGGGTATCAATTCCAGATAGGGCGAAACAGCCGAAGTGCTTTGTTCCTGAAGGTCTTGCTGCATAAAGCGCATTTGCAGAATGTTTTCATTGACGCGAACCAGCCGCAGCATGATAAAGGTTCGTAATAAATCTTCTGTGTAGCGGTTGCCTTTTGGTTCACCGTATTTGAGCGGTTGCTGCAATTCCTCTAAAAAAGGTTTGAGTTCAAGAGGACAACTCCGGTCAAGGAAGGCGGTTGGTTCCATCTGATCCTGTGTCAGTGATTGAAGCAGCAATGCGGCCATGCTCTGATGTTCGCCGAATTCAAAATCCTGTGCCGAAAAACGGCTCAATCCGTTGGCTTGCAGGTGGCGGTCCAAGGTGTAAATTGCTTCGGGGTTGCGCACCAGCAGCCGCAGACAGTGCCTTTCCATTTCCTGTGCCTGCCTGCCCGGCTGAATTTCGTGGGGCGGAGCTGGACTCTTCTCGCGGGGCTGGCGTGTACGCGCCGCTGTTTTACGGGTCGAACTGGGAGAGGGCGGCGAAATGGCCTGCAAAGCGCGTTCGTCTATTTTGAGCAAGCGCGCCAACCGCTGACGGTAAGCGTCGCGCTCGACCGCATCGGGCACATCGTTGATTAAAGTTAACACCTGACGGGCGATTTCGCTTTTCACCTTGGGGTCATCCACATTGCGGCTGGCGGCCAGCGATTCCATCACATGGATGACCACCGGTTTGGCATCGGCAACAATTTGTTCCCATTGCGCCGGATCGCTCAGGACGACATCATCGGGATCTTTGCCGGGGGGGAGGGCGGTCACCCGCAGGTCAGCCTGTAAGCGGGCTTCGTGGCGCAGCAGGCCGCGGGCATCGAATACGATTTCATCGCTGTGGTCGAATGCCTGTCGGGCAACTTCCAGGCCGCGCAGGGTGGCTTTTTCACCGGCGGCATCCGCATCCAGCGCCAGCACAATGCGGCGGGTGAAGCGCTTGAGCAGGCGCAGCTGGTCTTCGCTGAGGGCAGTCCCCATGGGTGAAACTGCATTGCTGAACCCGGCCTGATGCAAGGCAATCACATCCAGGTAGCCCTCCACAATCACGGCCTGATCCTGTGCGCGGATGGATTTGCGTGCCAGATGAAGCCCGTACAACAGCCGGCCTTTATCGAAAAGCGGAGTTTGGGGAGAGTTGAGGAATTTGGGCTGATCTTCTGCGCGCAAAACCCGGGCGCCGAAGCCGGTCATCTTTCCGCTCATATCGCGAATGGGGAACATGATGCGGTGGCGGAAGCGGTCGTAACCCCCGCCGTCCTGCCGTTCGGTCAGCAGGCCGGCCTCACGGATTTCTTCAAGGGTATATCCTTTGCCGCGCAAGTAGTTCAAAGCAGCATCCCACGAGTCAGGAGCGTAACCCAGTTCAAAAATCTCCATCGTTTGGGGCTGGATGCCGCGCTGCTGCAGGTAAGCCCTGGCCTGTTTACCGGCAGGGGTGTTGAGCATCTGATGGCGGTAGTACACAACGGCTTCTTCCAGCAGGTTGCGCAGCCGGTCGAATTCTTCGGCCTGAGCCTCCTGCTGAGGAGAAGGTGTTTCCAGCGTGACGCCGGCACGTTCTGCCAGATAGCGCAGGGTTTCGCTGAAGTCCCAGCCTTCTTTTTTCATCACAAAGCGGAATACATCACCGCCTTCGTTGCACTGTCCAAAGCAGCGCCATGTGCCGGAATCCGGGAAAACCACAAACGCCGGTGTGCGGGTATTGGTATGAAACGGGCAAAAACCAATATAGTTCTTTCCGGTTCGGCGCAGTTTGACCGTTTCTGAAACCAGTTCAACGATGTCAATCCGCGCTTTGATTTCATCAATTGCGCTCATAGTTTGATTTTAACGTTGAATCGGTGCTCAGATAAGGATTTCCAGCGGCGGATATAAGCTGATTTCTTCCCCGGATTCCCAATAGAAGGGACGAATGGGGGATATCTCAAGGTTTGTGCCTTTACTTCAATAAATCAAAAATCATTTTGATAGCTATCACCCAGAGTAAAATGCCAATTATCTGCTTTAACTGGGAACTTGAAACCTTTTTTTTCATCAATTGCGAGCCTGCTATTGATCCACCTGCCGCCATGACCGCCATGATACCTACAAAAAACGGGTCTAGCCTGCTCATTGTGGCATGACCGAGAAAACCGGAAAAAGAAGAAAATACCACCACCAGGGCTGTTGTTCCTGCAGCCACTTTGGCATCTAAACCTAACCAGTTGAGCACAGGCAGAATAAAGTTGCCGCCTCCAACCCCCAGCAGTCCACCAATAAAGCCGGCCACAGTGCCAATGCTGGCTCCGACAAGGGTCTCAGCCGATCGGTTGAGCGGCTGGGTACGCTTCTTTGTCTTATAAAAAAGCATTACGGCTCCGGCAAAAACCAGAAAGGCAGCAAACAGCCCAAGCAGTACGCTTCTATTAACGGAAGCAGTCAATCTTGCGCCAATTGGAGAAAATAAGACAGCAGCAATTAGGACTGGCAATCCGACTCGCCAGTTGATCAATTTGCCCTGCCAGTAATTGATGGTTGCCAATAAGAGGCTAACTACATTCAATAACAAAGCAGTGGGGGTTGCCTCGGCCAGAGGCACCCCCAGATAGTAGAACAAAGGAACAAACAAAAAAGCTGCTCCCAGGCCTGCCATGGCCAGAAGGCCGGAGAGTACAAAGACCAATCCCGCACTGATAAGATAGATTGTGGGAGACATTCAGTTTTTATTAGCGGCCATAGCCAGAGCAGGGGATGCAAACAAGTTGTTGGCCGTCCACGCGCAAATAGGCAAGGGCAGTTAATTCACCACAGCGGTCGCAGGGTTTGAATCCCATCACTTCTGGCAGCCAATTGCCCGAGTATTCGAAGATTTCGCCGATTTTCAGCACTTCTTCTTCCGGTGCATTCCAGACCAGTTCCACCAGCTCCATCTGATCTTCCAAGGGGATATCGTCGGGTGAGATACCGGCAGCTCGCTGCTGCATAAACCTGGATGCGGCAATTTGCTTTTGTAATTTACTTGTGAATACCACCCGTACCGCCCGGTTGGTATCTTTTTCGATCAGGGTAAAACCAAGTTTTCCAAGGGGATTTTTGCGAATATTCCCTTTGCCAAATGTGCAACCGGTGGCATATTGAACACCGTCACCAAAACACATACCGCCATGCTCCTCGCCTATTTCAACGATACCATAAAGCTGGGTGCCGCCAGAGCGCTTGACGCCCAGTTTTTCCAGCGCAGCAAGTCCTACGCGAACGCCTGCAACACTTGCCCAACAGCGGTGTCCATGAAACTCCAAGGCTTTTTCTAATACTGTTCGAGGATCCATTTTTGTTTTCACCTTATTTTGAATTTTTTTTCATTAACCTTATTGCCAGTCGCCGGAATAAACCCGTAGAAATATCCAGCCAATATACTTAATTTGAGTAATTGTTGACTTATAAATCACCATCCCAAGCTAATATCTACCGCCAAATGACAGAAACACTGGTTTACCCCTTCGAAGGAATTGGTAAATTGGAATCCCGGATTGGGTGGCTGCCCTTTGAAGAATTGGGTTTTCATATTGAATATGGGGGCACCCAATTTTACTCTCTTTCATATTCAAACATATGAATGTGATTATATTCCCTTGTATTTTTTTGTCAAGATCTTTTTCAAATTCTAATATGTGACAACAATTGTTAATTCGTTAAAAGGTGTTCTTCTGTATAATGAAAATATATATCTTTGTCTTTTTCGCTATTATTCAGGGGAGCAAAAATGAAACGAGATAAGGGAGGTCAAGGGCTGGTTGAGTATGCGTTGATCATGTTGCTGGTAGCACTGGCGGTGATTGTCATTTTGGCGCTGCTAGGGCCGACCATCGGCAGTTTGTTCAGTAACATCATTCCCCTCATCTGACGCTTCTCTCACGCAAAATGATTATGGATGAACCGGAGCATAATTCCGGAGGTTATTCCCTGGGGTAAAGCGATAAACAATTTGCGCCTTTCCCAATTTTACGGAGCGGGAAAGGCGCAGATTACTCTATTTTTCAGGGGGGTTAGAACCCTTCCAGCCGCGAGAAATCGGCTACGCCGCGTGCCAATCCGGCAATGCGTTGCAGCATTCCCAGCCGGTTGGCGCGTTGAACAGCGTCCTCCGACATGACCAGCACTTCGTCAAAGAAGCGGTTGATCACCGGAATCAGGGGCAGGAAAACGGCAAAGAAATCTTCAACCGAGCCGCTGCGGCGCGGAGTGGTTTCGGCTTGCAACAAGGCGCTCAACAGGGCTTTTTCGGCATCCTCAACCAGTGCTCCCGGCTCAATGGTGAAGGTTTCCTTCTGATCTCGGGTGATGCGCACGCAGCGGGCGTATGCCGGTAAAATCTGGTTCCAATCTTCGCGCTGAGACCATTGCTGCAAGTGCTGAACAGCCCGGAAGGCAGCCGCCGGATTTTGACCCTGCTCTGCCAGCACGGCGGAAACCACATCATAGCGATAGCCTTCTTCAAGCAGGTTGCTTTGCAGGCGGCCGATGATGAAC
>NZ_JBRCOK010000147.1:0-7601 GCF_053501535.1 Bellilinea sp.
CATGTCCGCTTACCGCGTTTCTCTTTGGGGAAGGGGGGCAATGATTGCGACCGACGCTGCGCTGGGGTTAATGTCAACGGTGTTTCTCTTTGGGGAAGGGGGCATTTTCTTTTGGGTTGCTTGGGCACATTCCGAGTCATCAGAACCAAAATCCCTTTTCGAGAGCGAAAAAAGATCCCCCATTTTGCTCAGCCCATTGGCGGAAAGAATAATGCGTGAAATGGAAAGAAAACGACAGGCTTGTCAGGGAACTTTGAGAAAGCCATCTCCGTTTCCCCGCAAGGCCGGCCTGCCCGATCTACTCACCTTTCCTTTGGCAAAGAGAATTTTCGATTGGGCTGCGGAGGTAGCAAGCACCCCAGCAGCCCAGCAATTTATTTCCGCAGGCGGAAAACGAGAATTGGAGCGAAGCTCCCCCGCCGCCGGGCCAGTTTATTTGGTGACCACCGGCAGGTAAACCAGCGCCAGAGCATTTTGCACCGCGCCGCGCGTGCAGGAGGAGGCAGGACGCGCTGTACCCAGTTGATCCTCTGCCGGGCAGCTGCTGCCGGGGTTGGTAACCGCAGGACTGTCCAGTTTCGGCGGATGGTGGGGCAGCGTCTTGCCGTAGAAACCCAGCGGGTGGAGCAGCGCATCCGTCCCATTCAAATCGCTGGATTGATTCAGGTAAGTATTGCAGGAGCTGTCGCTGCTCAAATTGTAGCCGTTGGAGGTAATGGGAGAGCTAAAATTTGCGCAGTTGCTATTGATGGCGTTTCCTGAAAGAATCGTGCCTTGCAGAATTATTTGACCCGTACCAAGATAAACGCCTCCAAAATTAGAAGCGGTGTTGTTACTGGCAATGGTGGAGTAGCGGATCGTAACGGTTGGGCCGAAATCCGCATAAATTACATAATTTTGGGGTGAGTAATCACTTCCAATTCCGTTGCCGCTGATGGTGGTGTTTTCAATCAAGGCCGGCTGATTCTGCACGATGTACAGCGCACTGCCAGCATTCGCCTGATTGCCGGTGAAAACGCTGCGCTTGATTTCGGCTTTGGCGACAAACACGCCGCCGCCCCGGCGAGCGCTGTTGTTTTGAATCAGGCTGTCGAGAATGGTTATGGTCGGCGCATTGGTGATCCCCAAACCGCCTCCCGTTCCGTTGGATGGATCATCTCCAATAGCACGGTTATTTTGCAGTCGCACTTCTTTTAAGTTAACCAGAACATCGTCCGGATTGGATGTGCCGAAAACATGGATGCCGCCTCCATTTTCGTTATTCGGCGTCTGGCCATTTTGAATTGTCATCTTTTCAAAGGTGACATCCGTTCCTCCGGCGACTTGGTAATATACCTGGAAGATGCGGTCATCCCAGCCGGCGCCGCCCTGAACTATCGTCGTATCACGGCCGGCGCCAACTAGTTTCATCTTCCCAGACAAGTCCAGGTCGCCAGTCTGGCTGTCATTTTCGCTTGCACCGGTTATTGTCAGCGTATAGACCCCCGCCGGCAAAACGATTTCATCCGTATCGCTACTGCTGCCGGCCGGGCAGGCATCCACGACAGAATTTGTGATGGAAGCCCTCACCGCCTCGCGCAGCGAGCAGTCGCCGTCGTTGTTCAGCTCGTCAGTGGTGGTGTTTACAGCGATGGTAACATCCGCCATCACAGGTTTTGGAGAAGGCTGCAGGATGGTGAGGCCCATTAGGATGAGATTACAAAACAACCTCAAGAACCGCAGAAGGTTTATCATGTCAATTCCTCCAATTTTTATGTAAATTGGATAATATCGTGATTGGAGTTGAATTTCAACAATATGAGTCCGCATTCATATAATTTTCTAAAAATTTAGATTGGGGTTAAAATAAACTGGATGACCCCCGCTTTCTGGCTGATTCTTCTTTCCATGTTCTTCTACGGCGCGCTGCACTCGCTGCTCGCCTCTCGGCGGGTCAAACGCTGGGCTGAAGCGCGCTTCGGGGTTCAAATCCGCCGTTATTACCGCCTGTTTTTTTCCATCCTCGGCGCAGTCACCTTTTTGCCGCCGCTGGCGCTCACCGCACTGCTACCCGACCGGGTGATCTACACCATTCCTTTTCCATGGTATTTTCTGACCGGTCTGCTGCAAATTGCCGGAGCAGTCGGCCTTTTGTACGGCGTTGCGCAAACCGGGGCGATGCGCTTCATCGGGCTGGATACCGTCATGGATCAGGCAGCGCTTGACCGCCCGTCGCGCTTTGTCACCGGCGGTTTGTACCGCTGGGTGCGTCATCCGTTGTACACCTGTTCTTTACTCTTCCTCTGGCTGATGCCGGTGATGAGCTGGAATCTGCTGGCGCTCAATATCGGGGTAACCCTCTACTTCGTTATTGGTTCTCGATTCGAAGAGGATAAACTGCTGGAGGAATTCGGCGAAGCCTATGCCGAATACCGCCGCCGCACACCGGCGTTTTTGCCGCGTTTGTTCCGCCCGCCGGAGTGAGCCGCCGTGCCGCCGCTGCTCTGGCTCTCGGCTGCCTTTCTGGCAGGGGTTGGGCTGAGCGCAGCCCTGCACCTGTCGCCGCTTTTCTGGCTGGCAGGCACGGGCACAGCCGTACTGCTGGCGCTGCTGGAGGACAGGATAAGCCGCCGCTGGCGCGGCTGGGCAGCTCTGCGCCGCTTTCTGCCGCTGCCGGTGGGTGTGATTCTGGCTGCCCTGCTGCTGGGAGCCTGGCGCTGGCAAGCAGCCCAGCCCCTCTTTACGCCCCGCCACCTCGCTTTTTACAACGATAACGGCAAAGCCGAACTGCTCGGCTGGATTTCGGCCGACCCCGACCGCCGCGAAAATGCCACTCTGCTGACCATGCAGGTCAATGCTATCCGCCTGGCCGGTACGAATCACACCCGGGCGGTGCAGGGGGCTGCCCTGCTGCGCCTGCCGCCGGGTGGTGAGTGGGATTACGGTCAGCGCGTGCGGGTGTGGGGCAGCCCGCAAACCCCGCCCGAAGACGAAACTTTTTCCTACCGTGCCTATCTGGCACGGCGCGGAATTTACACCTACCTGATGTATCCAGCCGCCACGCCGCAAAGCGGGCAGGCCGGCAGTTCGCTGCTGAAAGCGGTCTACAGCCTGCGAAGTTTAGCCTACCAGACTCTCAACCGCCTCTACCCCCAACCCGAAGCGGCCTTACTGAGCGGCATCCTGCTCGGCCTGGAGCGCGACCTGCCCGCCGGTCTGGCGCGCGCCTTTCAGGACACCGGCACAGCACACATCATCGCCATCTCCGGCTTCAACATGAGCGTGCTGAGCGGCCTGTTTCTGGCATTGTTCGGCCGGCTGCTGCCGCGCGGGTGGGCGGCCGTGTGTGCCGCCCTGGCAGTCACCTTTTATACCCTGCTGGTCGGCGCCAACCCGGCCGTGGTGCGCGCCGCGCTGATGAGCAGTCTGGCACTTTTCGGGCGGCTGATCGGCCGTTCTTCGGCCGGCCTGACTCCGCTGGCATTCAGTGCGGCGCTGATGACCGCCTTCAACCCCTGGCTGCCGTGGGATGCCTCCTTTCAACTTTCTTTCACCGCCACGCTGGGGCTGATTTTGTATGCCGAGCCGCTGCAGCGCGGTTTTGAAGGCTGGACAGCCGCCCGCTTTTCCCCTCGTCTGGCACGACAGATTGCCCGGCCGGTTTCGGAGTATTTTCTGTTCACCCTTGCTGCGCAGGTAACCACCCTGCCGGTGGTACTGGCGCAATTCGGGCGCCTGTCGCTTTCGGCGCTGGCCGCCAACCCGCTCATCCTGCCGGTGCAGCCGCTGGTCATGCAGTTGAGCGGGCTGGCGCTGATTGCCGGCATGCTCTGGCTGCCGGCCGGTCAGCTGCTCGGCTGGCTGACTTACCCGCTGACCGCCTACACCATCCGAATGGTCGAATGGCTGGCAGGCCTGCCGGGCGGCGTGCTGGATTTCGGCGCGGCCGGCTGGGGCCTGGCGGGCGGCCTGTATGCTCTGCTGTTCGGCCTGACCGCCGTGGCTCACTTTCAGCGGAGAAATTCCGGGCGGCTGGCAGGCGTGCTGCGGCAGGTGATGAAACCCTCGCTCGTACTGGGCGGGCTGGCGCTGTTGACCGTGCTGGTGTGGCAGGCAGCCCTGCGCCGCCCGGATGGAAACCTGCATGTCATTCTCCCCC
This sequence comes from Bellilinea sp., assembly GCF_053501535.1. Classification (NCBI taxonomy): domain Bacteria; kingdom Bacillati; phylum Chloroflexota; class Anaerolineae; order Anaerolineales; family Anaerolineaceae; genus Bellilinea; species Bellilinea sp. Next base: position 4,139 of record NZ_JBRCOK010000147.1, read on the forward strand.
ACCTGCCGGATGGGCAGGCGGTTCTCCTGCGCACGCCGGGCGGAAGGCAGATTTTACTGGGCAGTGCCGCGCGCGCCAACACGCTGGCCGGGACGCTGGGGGGCGAAACCGGTCTGTTTCAGCGCCGATTGGATGCGGCGGTGCTACCCTTTCGGCGCGCCTCACTGCTGGAAGGGCTGCCGGCCGCGCTGGAACGCCTGCCCGCCAGCAGCCTGTACTGGGCGGTTGAACCGCCCGTCAGCCGCACGGCTGCCCGCCTCAACCAGACCCTGACCCTGACGGACACCCCTCAACAACGGCTGGCTGCCGGCGACCGGCTGCAACTGGATGAGGGACTGGTTCTGACTGTGCTGCAAAGCGATGGTGAAAAGGCCGCGCTGCTGATCGAGTACCGCGATGCGCGCCTGCTGATGCCGAACGGTTTCAGCCCGGCAGCTTTGCGCGCCGCCAGCCCGCCTGTCAACGGCGCAACCCTGCTGCTGAGCAGCGCCGACCTGAAGGAAACCCCGCCGGAGGCGTGGCGCTCGCTCACCCCCGTTTTGATTTTGCTGCAAAGCGGACAGGACGAAGCGGAAAGGGTCATTTCCACTGCCCGCCGCGGAAGGGTGGAGTGGATCAGCGACGGGCACGCCGTCTGGCTGCGGGGCGAGCGGCCTTAGGCGGAATGGGGTGAGGGTGTGCGGCGGAACATGCGCAGCGCGGAAGCGATCAGCACCAGGCCAAGGATGATCTTCAGCAAACTGGCAGGGACGATGCCCGCCAGCACCCCGCCGATCATCGAGCCGACGACCGACCCCACCCCCATTGGAAGGACGATTTTCAGCCCTTCGGCGCGGCTGAACAACAGCCCCCGGCGCGCGTAACGCGCCAGCCCGACTATGACCGTCGGCAGGCTGATGATCAGGCTGGCGCTGCCGGCGGTTTTGACCCCTACGCCGAAAATAAAGATCAGGGTGGGGATAATCAGCTCCCCGCCGGCTACACCCAGCGTACTGCTGACCACGCCGATCAGACAGCCGGCGGCAAAGCCAACCAGCGCCTGCGCCCAGCCGGCCGCGCCCACCAGCCCGGCCTCGGAGAGCGGGAAAAAACCTTCCCCAATCAGCAGCAGGCCGATGGCGGTCAACAGAAAACGCATCCAGCCTTCCAGCGCATGCGGTGAAAGACGGGCAGTCAGACCTGCGCCGAGGAAAGCGGTCAGCATGGCTCCGCCGATCATGGAGGCCAGAATCACGGCTAACGATTCCAGCGGAAGGGCCGGCAGGGTGCGCGAACGCACGATCAGCGCAACCAGCAGGGTAATCAGGCTGACGGCCAGATTAATCGGCACGGCCTGATGCGCACTGCGCCGCAGCCAACCGACCAGTACCGGCAGGCGGAATTCAGCCCCGCCCAGGCCGATCAGCCCGCCCAGTACGGCGATGGGAACCGCAACGGCAAAAGCCAGCAATATCTCAGTCATCCTTCAGCGGAAAAACGAGAGGAGGGATAGGATAAGTGTAGGCTAAACTTCGCTTGAGGAAAAGCTCTTCAAACGACTTTTTGACCGCTGTCCTTGCGAGCAAGCGCGGCAATCTCCCACATGGCCCCGCCTGCGCAGGAGCGGGTTGAAAATGCTCCATGCTTTCTCATCGCTCCCACGCGCTGAAATCCCAGCCGGCCAGCCGCTCGCGCAGCTGGTTGCGCTGGTGCAGGTTGAATTTGACCAGCAGATTACGCACATGGGTTTTGATCGTTTCGGGTGCAACGCCCAGCCGGACGGCAATCTGGCGGTTGGTGTAACCGAGACAGATCAGCGCGGCAACTTCCTGCTCGCGCGGGGTGAGCAGCTTCCAGCACCGCCAGGCCTCTTCATTCTGACGGCGGTGCTGCAGGCCGGCCTCGATCAGCGTCTGCAGAATCTCCTCCGGCGGGCGCTGCTCCTGATCCGCCAGCTGACGCAGGGACTGTTCCAGACGGGCATCGAGGGCAAAGGTGCGCTGCTGCTGCCCTGCCTCCTCCCTGAAAAGGTTCAACAGGCGCTTCCAGAGGTTCATAATCTTATTTTATAGAATAATTGTTCTATTGTCAAGCAAAACGCTGTGGAAAATTGCGCATTCTCAAAGTCGTTTGGCTGCTCAGTCATTCTGCTTCTAACCGGTTTAGGGATACCCTGCCAGTAACGACACGAACCCCCTCCTGCGCCTCCCCCAATATCGCTTTGGCGATATTGGGGGAGGTGGGTGGGGGTTGTTTTGCCACAATTTGAGTTTCGATACAAAGTTTTAGGATTGTCAAGCAACTTTGAGAAAGCCATACTCCACGACTGCCGCGCCACTCTTCAGTCCAGTTCAATATAAAGCCGTTTGTTGATGCGTCCCTTGCTTTTGTAATCCACCACGCGGATGGGGCCGACTTCGCGTGTGTTGGCCACATGCGTGCCGCCGTCTGCCTGTAAATCCAGTCCCACAATTTCCACCGTGCGCACTTCCTGAATTTCCGGCGGCAGCAGGTTGATTTTGGTACGAATCAAATCGGGAATCTGAAAAGCAATTTCGCGCGGCAGAATCTGCACCCGCACCGGATGAGCGGCTTCCACTTCGCGATTGACAGCCTGCTCGATGACCGCTACCAGATCGGCAGTCAGGGATTCAAATTCAAAATCCATGCGCCCCTTGAGGGGTTCCATTTCGCCGCCGGTGACCAGCGCGCCGTAATCCCGAAAAACCACGCCGCAGAGGATGTGCAGGGCGGTATGGGTACGCATCAGCGCATAGCGCCGATCCCAGTCCAGCGCGCCATGCAGAGTCACGCCGGGTTGGGGCAGGCCGGCTTCACCTGCCAGCGTATGCCAGATACCGGCGGGTGTTTTCTTCACCCGCGCCACCTGCCAGACGCCGCCATTTTCATCACTCAACATGCCGCCGTCACACGGCTGACCGCCCCCGCCGGGGTAAAACGCGGTTCTATCCAATAAGACAGCACGGTTTTCCTCATCCACCTCTACTACACGGGCGGTAAAGTCTTTCAGGTAACTGTCGGTAGCGTAAAGCAGTTCGGTCATGGTGTATCCTCATCTTCGCTTGGTTAAATCATCCACTGCCAGCCGAGCGCAAAGAGCAGCAGGTTGACAACGGTATGGGCCACAATCGCCGATTTCAACCCGCCCTGCGCCTGAGCCAGCCAGGCAAAGCCAATTCCTGCCAGAAAAGCGGGCAGCCATAACAACGGACGCAGCTGCAGGGTGGCAAACAGCGCCGCCGAAGCCAGCACCGCCCCCCCGCTTCCCAGCCGCGGTTGCCAGCGGCTGATTAACTCGCCGCGGAAGAAACGTTCTTCGGCCCACGGGGCGATCAGAACACCGGTCAGAAAGGTTGCCCAGCGGATAAGGGGGGCAATTTCCAGCGGCTGGGTCATTTCGGCGGCCGCCATTGCGCTTTCCACCCAGGCCCGGCCGATGCTGAACAGGTAAGCGCACATCAGC
>NZ_JBRCOK010000148.1:0-16754 GCF_053501535.1 Bellilinea sp.
CAGCAATGTGGGGCACTTGACTTTTTTGTCAAATAAGTTATAATATTTTTGAAAGTGAAAATTATCTCATTTATGTAAATATTTTCACAATAAAATCCCATGCCAAGACCAAAACAAGAAGAAGACCTCCGTTTGCTTGCCAAAATCTCCAAGATGTACTACGAGGAGAATTTGACTCAAGATGAAATCATGGAGCGTTTGCAATTATCTCGCTCAAAGGTTTCCAGACTGCTCAATCGCGCGCATGAAAGAGGAATTGTAAAAATTACCATTGTTCCACCTCCGGGTCTCTTTTCTGAGCTTGAATCAGAATTAGAACGTCAATATCATCTTAAAGAGGCAGTGGTGGTAGAAGTTGAGGAATCAGCTTCACAGGCTACAGTTGCTCGTGAAATTGGAAATGCGGCAGCAGGTTATTTTTTGCGAACACTCCAGGATAATGATGTAATCGGTATTTCTTGGGGAACAACACTCGGAGAGATGGTGGCAGCGCTTCAGCCTCGTTCTGCTCCAGGTGCTCATATCATTCAGTTGATTGGTGGGCTTGGGCCTCCGGAATCAGAGATTCATGCCACTGATCTCTGTAGACGATTGGCGCAACTTCTTCGGTGTAAGTTGACACTTTTACCTGCGCCAGGGATTGTTGATCGTTCGGAAGTAAAAAATATGTTTCTTTCTGATAGTCATGTCAATCATGCCTTCAGCTTGTTTTCATCAATCAATGTAGCTTATGTGGGTATTGGTTCTCCTGCACCGGATTCTGTGATCATGCGCGATGGTTCGATTCTTTCATGGGAAGAGATGAACTCACTCCTGAAAAAAGGAGCGGTAGGCGACATCGCATTGAGATTTTTTGATGATATGGGTCATCCAATAAAAAATGAGATAGATGAACGTGTGATTGGAATAAGTCTAGAAGAACTTCGCCGTATCAAACGAGTCGTGGGTGTCGCGGGCGGTCCTCAAAAAGTAAATGTCATTCGAGGCGCCTTGCGTGGAGGGTTGATCAACGTGCTGATTACAGATCAAATGACAGCTCAGCAATTATTGAGGTAATCCTGGAATGTCAAATGCTGAAACCATTTCTCCGGAGTTAATCATTTCAATAGCTCAGCAAGTAATCCAAAAAGAGGCTGATGCTGTTCGCAGCATCAGTCAGCAATTTGACGAATGTTTTTCAGCAGCGGTAAAAGCAATTCTCGCCTGCGAGGGTCATGTTTTAGTCGCAGGGGCTGGCACTTCCCATTCTGTGGCTTACCGGTTGGCACACCTCCTTTCGTGTTGTGGAACACTGGCGCTTTTTATTCACCCCGGCGATGCACAACATGGTGGAGGTGGCGCTATAACGGCTCGGGATGTTGTATTACTCATATCTAAAGGGGGTGAAACCGAGGAAATCAATCAATTGGCTCAAATTGCTCATCGGCGTGGTGCAAAAGTAATAGGACTGACCGAAAAGCCACAATCTACCTTTGGCCAATTGTGTGACATTGTCGTTCGCGTATGTGCTCCTTCTGATGTTGACCCTTTTGGAATGATTGCAACGGGTAGTTCATTGGTAAATTCTGCATGGGGAGATGCGTTATGTGTTGTGCTGTTGCAATTGCGCGGTTATACAAAAGAGGACTTTGGTAAAACTCATCCGGGTGGAGCGGTAGGAAAACATCTTGTAGAGGAAGGCATTTTATAAGTTTGAGAGGGTTTATGAAAGCAGCCTATCTTATAGATGTCATGAATTTCGAGATTCGACAAATTTCTGAACCGGTTTGTCCAAACGATGGAATTGTTCTTAAAGTCAAGTCATGTGGAGTTTGTGGTTCGGACTTGAGGCGTTGGCGTGAAGGTCCTCTTGATAAGAGCATTAATTTAATTCCCGGCCATGAAATTTCTGGTGAAATTGTTGAAGTTGGTAAAGACGTTGTCGGTTATGCAATCAATGAGCGTTTGGCTGTTGCACCCGATGTTCACTGTGGGAGATGCTATTACTGCGAACAGGGTCTTTATAACCTGTGTGACAATTTAAGGCTTGTTGGTATCACCCCGGGTTACGATGGTGGGTTTGCAGAATACATGGTGCTGAGTGGTGAAATTCTCCAAAACGGGATTGTTCATAAAGTTCCTTCCAACCTAACCTTTCCACAAGCATCTCTGGCTGAACCGGCCAGTTCTGTCTTGGCAGCTCATCATCAGGCTCAAACTTCTCTCGGTGATTCGGTTTTGATTATGGGCGGGGGGCCGATTGGGTGCCTTCATATGGTAATTGCAAAAGCCCGTGGTGCTCGTGTATTCCTTTCAGAACCTCATGAGGGCCGTCGTAAACGGGCACAAATTTTCCAGCCTGAGGATTGTGGTAAACCCTTCTCAAGAAGATATTGTTCAGTGGATAAAAGAAAAAACCGACGGGTTGGGCGTTGATATTGCCATTTGTGCCAATCCAATTGCGGAAACTCAGAAACAGGCTGTTGAGGCAGTTCGAAAAAGAGGACGGGTTGTTCTTTTTGGAGGTTTACCAAAAAATGATCCAATGACGACCCTCAATGCAAACTTGATTCACTATGGTGAGGTACAGGTGGTGGGTGCCTTCTCTTATCATCCCGTATTTCATCAAATGGCTTTAGATCTGATCGCTAGGGGAGTTATTCCAGCAGATAAGCTGATTACCCATGTCTTTACTCTTGATGAAATTAATGCAGCCTTCCAAACCGCAGCAAGAGGCGATGCTTTAAAAGTCATCATCAGCTTTGAAACAGGAGATATTTTATGATTGGACTTTACAAAGACCTTGAAGACCTGGGTGCTAGTGGGAAAAGCGTCCGAATCGGTTTGATTGGCGCAGGTCAAATGGGAACGGACGTTGTTGCTCAAACCACGATGATGAAGGGGGTCAAAGTGGTTATCAGTGCTGATATTGATATTAATCGAGCAAAGGAAGCATATCGAATTGGAAGGGTCTCGGATGAAGTGGTAGAAGTGTTTAATCCTGCCGAGGCCGATGCGGTTGTTCAGTCCGGAAAACGTGCAGTGACGAGTGATTATCGAATTGTCACAGATATGCAAAATGTGGATGTTGTTTTAGAGGCAACCGGTGTTCCGCAAGTTGGTGCGAGTGCAGCTCTTCGTGCTGCTCGCTGTGGTCATGATTTAGCAATGATGAATGTGGAAACCGATATTACGGTTGGTCCCATTTTGAACTGGTATGCACAGAAAAAAGGGGTGTTATATGCCTTAGCCGCTGGCGATGAACCAGCAGCCTGCAAAGAACTTTACGATTTTGCCAGAGCATTGGGTTTTACGATTGTGGCGGCAGGCAAGGGCAAGAATAATCCCTTGGACCGCTATGCCTCGCCTACTGATCCATCAATTGTGCAAGAGGCTAAAAGGCGCGGTTTGAGTCCCAATATGCTGGTCGAGTTTATTGACGGCAGTAAGACGATGATTGAAATGGCGGCAGTTTCAAATTCTACTGGCCTGATTCCTGATGTGCGTGGAATGCACGGGCCTCATGCTACCCGTGATACGCTCAATACAGTATTTACACTGAAGGAGGATGGTGGTGTACTAAACCGCATAGGCGTGGTGGATTATGGTGTCGGGCCAATTGCCCCAGGTGTATTCGTGATTGTGCGAACGGACCATCCACGCTTGCGGGAAGCAATGGTCCTGAGGGACATGGGTAACGGACCGTATTATACCTTATTCCGTCCTTATCATTTATGCAGTATTGAGGTTCCTCTAACTTGCGCCTTATTAACTCTTCGACGGCAATCCAATATGATGCCCCAAAAAGTTCTGGTTTCAGAAGTCTTTGCAGTGGCAAAACGTGATCTGGCAGCTGGCGATGTGCTCGATGGGATTGGAGGTGTCAGTTATTACAGCTTAATTGATACTTACCAACGAGCAAGAGCAGAATCTTTGCTGCCAATTGGTCTGGCAAAAGGCGCGCGTGTCGTGAGACCAATATCAAAAGATCATCCAATTACTTATCAGGACGTGGAAGTCAAACCGACGATGATCTATAAACTGCGTCAACTGCAAGACACATGGTTTGATGGAAAAATTTCAGACAACGAACTATTGCTGGCATTGGATCAACTTGCAAATCAGTATGGAGACTAGAAGTAAAGGAGGTAACAATGGCTCAGGCAACTCTTGCAGTCATACTAGGCAACCGTGATTTCTTTCCGGATCGTCTTATTACTGAAGCTCGTCAAGACATTCTGGAATTGTTTCAGCAACTTGATATCGAGCCAGTAATTTTAGACGAAAGCGAAACCAAGTATGGTTCAGTGGAAACCTATTCTCATGCCAAAGCATGTGCCGAATTATTCCGGAAAAATCGTGACCGTATAGACGGTATCTTGGTCACATTACCCAATTTTGGGGATGAAAAAGGGGTTGCAGATACCATCAAACTCTCTGGACTGGATGTCCCGATTTTGGTTCAGGCTTATCCTGATGATTTATCCCAGTTTACTGTAGAGCGGCGTCGAGATGCATTTTGTGGAAAGATCTCGGTTTGTAATAACTTGCGGCAATATGGTTTCCCCTTTTCTTTGACCACCCAGCATACAATTCATCCAAAGAAAGAATCATTTAGAAAAGATCTGCTCCGCTTTATAGGTGTATGCCGGGTCGTTAAAGGTTTGCGGAATGCCAGACTTGGGATGATTGGGGCGCGGCCGAATGCTTTCAACACCGTCCGTTTTAGTGAAAAACTGCTTCAGGCTTACGGAATCAGCGTTTCGACAATTGATCTTTCTGAGATTTTTGCTTCGGCGAATAAACTGAAGGACGATGATCCGAGTGTGAGTGCCAAACTGGAAGAAATTCGATCTTATGCCCGAACTGAATCCGTGCCAGCGCCATCCCTTGTTCGCATGGCTAAACTTGGCATTGCTATTTCCAATTGGATGGCTGAAAATGAACTTCAAGCAAGTGCCATTCAGTGTTGGAACTCTGTTCAGCGCAATTACGGCGTCAATGTTTGTACATTGATGAGTATGATGAGTGAAAAATTGATGCCAAGCGCTTGTGAAGCAGATATTGCAGGTGTACTTTCCATGTATGCCTTACAGCTGGCATCTGGAAAACCAAGTGCCCTGGTTGATTGGAATAACAATTATGGTGATGACCCAGACCGTTGCGTCTTCTTCCATTGTGGTAATTGGGCAAAGTCTTTCTTACCGGAAATTGAGGTTAAAACCGCCGAGATTTTGGGAACCATACTGGGTGAGCAAAACACATATGGGGCAGTAGCAGGGCGTGTTCCAGCGGGTCATGTAACTTTTAGCCGAATAACCACGGACGATCTAAATGGATTGATACGGGCTTATGTTGGTGAAGGGGAATTGACGGATGATCCCTTAGACACTTTTGGTAGTCGAGCTGTGGTGCATGTCCCTAACTTGCAAACCGTTCTCCAATACATCTGTAGAAATGGATTTGAGCATCATGTTGCCATGACGGGTTCACATGTTGCTGACATCGTTGCAGAAGCCTTTGAAAACTATTTTGGCTGGGATGTTTATCACCATCAGGGGTAATCTCGTATGTACTTAATTGGACTGGACATAGGTACTACCGGGTGTAAAGCCAGTTTATTCAGCGTAGATGGCAAAATAATTATGAAGGCATCGCGCGAGTATGGAATTTTAGTGCCACAACCCGGGTGGGCTGAACAGGATAGTGAAGAGGTTTGGGAACTGGCTCAATCATGCATTATGGAGGTTGTGAACAGGTCCAAGGCTTATGGGGAAGTTCTGGCGATTGGGCTTTCGGTACAGGGAGAGGCAGTGATTCCCATAGATCAGTATGGACAAGCTCTTCGTCCAGCCATACTGGGAATGGATACCCGAACGGGTGAGGAAAACCACTGGTTGGAAGACCGCTTCGGTCGTCGTGAACTTTTCTGCCGCACAGGCATGCCGATCCACACCATAAATACTCTGCCAAAACTTCTGTGGCTTAAAAACCATGAAAAAGACATATGGCGTGAAGCCCATCGGTTTGTTCTCTATGAGGACTATCTGATTAAAAAGATGACCGGTACCCCAGCAGTCAGCCATTGTCTGGCTTCCAGGACTCAACTATATGATCTCAAAAAAGGAGGTTGGTCAGAAGAAATTTTATCTGAAATTGAGCTGGATTCCTCCCGTCTTTCACCAATTTTCGATTCAGGGACTCCAATTGCATCTCTTAAGCCTGAATTGGCAGAGACGTGGGGGTTGAAAAATCGGCCGGTCATCGTTACCGGCGGGCACGATCAGGCGTGTGGAGCTTTGGGAGTGGGTTTGGTCAGGCCTGGAATTTCAATGGTTTCCACCGGCACAGCAGAGGTCATCGAAGTAGCCTTGCAAGAACCCGCATTAGGAGAATCTTTAGAGAAAGGAAATATATCTTGTTATGTACATCCCCTTAAGGGACTGTACCTGGCAATGACTCTCAACCATAGCGGTGGTTTGCTGCTTCGTTGGTATCGGGATACTTTTTGTCTCGATCAAAAAAAGGAAGCCGAAAGCCGTGGTGTGGATGCTTATGATTTGATTTTTGGTGATTTGCCCGAATCACCATCACCCCTCATCCTCTTACCGCATTTTGCAGGAAGCGGCACCCCATGGATGGATACAAACTCGAAAGGAGCCATTCTGGGTTTAACCTTCTCCACCACTCAAAAAGATTTTGCATTAGCCATTCTCGAAGGGTTAACTTATGAACTAAACCTGAATATAGAAGTCCTCCGATCGGGGGGCGTAAATATCAGTGAACTCAGGGCAATCGGTGGTGGTGCAAGGTCAAAGCGATGGTTACAACTTAAGGCTGATGTTACAGGGATTCCCGTTTTAGTTCCAAAAGTAACGGAGGCTGCTTCGTGGGGAGCAGCTTTGTTAGCCGGTAAAGGCAGCGGCATTTTTACAGATCTTGCTGGTGTTGCCGCGACTACTGTTCAGCTTACCGAACGTTACTCCCCAAATGCTCAACAACAAAAAGTTCATAGCTGCCGATACTCGATATATAAGGAACTTTACCCTCTCCTCATTTCACTAAATCGTCAATTGAGTTTTAAGGCATCATGAGCGAAGTGGTTTTTTCTCAAGATGATCCCAAAGTCAGAAAGGATGCCGCTCTCAAAAGAGAGAGAGTGCGGGATTTCCTTGTTCAACAAAACCTGGAAGGAGTGCTTATTTCCCGGCGGGATAATTTCGCCTGGGTTACCTCCGGTGGTGATAATCATGTTTTGAAAAATAGCGAAATCGGAGTGGGACACATTGCAATTACCCGCAATCGGCATTACTTGCTGGCCCACTCCATGGATGCTGCGCGTCTTTATCAAGAACAGGTGCCGGGTCAGGAATATGAATTGGTCAGTTTAAAGTGGTTTCAAGGAGACCCGCGTTGTGCTGCTGTTGACTTGGTTAATGGCAAATGGGCTGCTGATACGACGTTCAATGATGAAGTACCAAATGTCAACCAGGCATTGAGCATTCTGCATTATCCTCTGACAGAATTGGAAATGGAGCGCTGCAGGTGGCTTGGTGAACAAGTAGGAAGAATTCTATGCAAGGTTGCTCAAGAGATCCATCCCGGTCAAAGGGAGGATGAAGTTGCCAGTTATCTATGGATTGAATGTTTGAAACTGGGCATAGAGCTGGATGTGTTAATTGTGGGAAGCGATGAACGGATCTTTCATTATCGTCATCCGTTACCTACCTCCAAAAGAATTGAGCGGTATGTATTAATACATCCAGCCGCTCGACGTTGGGGATTGCATGCGAATGTCAGCAGGAGTGTATATTTTGGAACTCCTTCAAACGAGATAAAAAGGGCATATCGGGCAGCAGCACAGCTGCAGGCAGGTTTATTGGAGCGATTGACACCCGGTTTGGCCTTTTCGGAAATTTTCAACTGGCAGAAGCAGAAATATGCCGAATTGGGTTTTCCAGATGAATGGAAAAATCATTTTCAAGGAGGCCCAACCGGGTATGTTGTGGTAGATGCGCTTCGTCATACGACACCATCCACAGTTCAAGTAAACCAAGCTTTTGATTGGTTTATCACAATTACGGGTAGCAAGGTTGAAGAATTAACATTGCTTTCAAAAGATGGAGTTGAAATTCCTTCTTTTCAATCACCATGGCCATCATATCAACCTAATCAGAATGGGAATGGATTAGGTGTGCCCGATCTATGGGTATTGTAAAGAGATGCTAGAATATGTTATTGACATATGTCAATTTATCGTCTATAATCAAAATATATTCACAGTCTGGAAGGGGGATGAAGTTTCAGACAAATTCACTGATTGTGTCTTTTATTTCTAGGGTTCGAAGTGCCAGATTACTAAATCTGGCTTTTAAGCGAGATGGTCGGTGTTGGTGATCGAAAGGAGGTGACTGTCCTAAGCCTTTGAATGGTACTTACCATCAATTCCCCCTCATTTGAAAGTGTTTGTATTCACCTGGTTAAATTTTTTTCCAAAAAGGAGAAGAAGGTCATGAAAAGGGTTATTCCTGTATTCTCAATGCTAGTCGTGTTGACAATGATCATCGCGGCTTGTGCTCCTGCTGCCACACAACCTCCCTCTGAACCCCAGGTTGAAATCAGGGAGAAAACGGTTGTTGTCGAAAAAACAGTCGTGGTTAAGGAGGAAGCAGAAAAGAAGATCACAATAGGTTATGGCGCTCCTGAATTATCGGGCGGCCAGGGTGTGATCATGAATGGTATGGTTACAGGTGCTCAGCAAAAGAATTGGGCAGTGGTAACCACCAATGCAAATTTTGATGCATCCGCTCAAGCGAATCAGATTGATTACTTCATTTCGCTCGGTGTGGATGCCATTGTTGTAGTGCCTGTTGATAGTCAGGCAATCTGCTCCTCGGTACGCAAAGCCAAAGGAGTTGGGATTCCTTTCTTCACCATTGATCGTGCTCCAATTGGTTGTGAAATTGACATGACAGTCCAGTCTGACAACTACCTGGCAGGTAAACAAGCTGGCGAGGCAATGGTCAAATTACTAACCGAAAAATATGGTGAACCCAAAGGCCTTGTTTTGGAGCTTCAGGGAGATTTGGGTCAAAATGTTGCCCAATTGCGCGGCGCGGGTTTCAATGATGTCCTCAAGAATTATCCCAATATTAAGATCATTGCCAAACCCACTGAATGGAAGGCTGAGAAATTCTCACAAGCCACTTTGGATGTAGTTTCTACCGAACCCATTGATGGGATTTACATGCACTCGGATTGTGTGGGTGTCAAAGTTGTCCTCTCAGCCCTCGAGCAATTGGGTAAGAAATTCAAAGCGGGTGAAGAAGGACATATTTTCCTCACAGGAGTCGATGCTTGCCCGGATATGCTTCAAGCCATTCGTGATGGCTATGCTGATCAGGCATCCAGCCAACCCTTGCCCGACTTTGGAGTCGTCATTGCCGATTATATTGAGAAGACTCTGAAGGGGGAAGCCATCACGGAAGGGCAAGTGATCAAGGAAGGTGCGCTGTGGTCGCCTGCCAATATTGTGAAATCTGAAACTGGATTTATGATGAATCTGGCAACCACCAGTGTGTCCAAGGAGAATGCAGCGGACCCCGCTTTATGGGGAAATCAAGCCAAGTAGACCTTGAATTTGGCTGTGCTATGGGCGGCAGCTATTGCCGCCCATAGCAACACCCCTTTATTAATAATTTTCTGCAATCTGGTTTCGATTGAAAGGTTACCCAATGAATAAAGAGAAGATCAATAGTTTATTCCTCTTATTAGTGGATAACTTGGTTTGGGTTTTTGTGATTATTTCTCTAATTGTCTTCTCATTAATCTCTGAGAACTTTTTTACACCCTTTAATTTGGTCAATATTTTATCTCGAGTTGCGCCTCTGGCTTTACTCGTAATTGGTCAGTCTTTTACATTAATCACTGCTAATTTTGATCTTTCTTCTGAGTCCACCATGGGTTTTACGGCAATGGTAGCGGCTCTTCTATTAGCCAGTCAGGTGAACGGTGGTTTCGGAGTAGAACTTAATCCCTTCTTGGGAATGTTGATTATGTTGTTGGTAGGGGTCTTGATTGGCGCTCTCAATGGCGTCTTCATTACCAGGTTAGGAATGAATAATTTTATTATGACGGTTGCGATGCTGATGATTTTAAGGGGGGCCACCTATGCTATCTCCCCCGGAAAAAGTGTCAATTTTCTTCCAGAGGAGTTCAACTGGTTAGGGGGTGGTTCGCTGTTTCGAATACCTTTAGAAAATGGTAAATTCGTGGCTGTTCCTGTTGCCATGTTTTTTGTCATACTGGCTTTCTTGGTTGCACATATTATTACAAAATACACGCGATTCGGGCGAGATATGTATGCCGTTGGATCTAACCGCCAAGCAGCTGAAGCGGCCGGAATTGATTCAAAAAGGGTGATCTTACTGGTTTACATGGTGAGTGGTTTATGTGCTGCTTTGGCAGGGTTATTGGATGCAGGCCGTATGGATAGTGCTACTCCTCGAACTGGAGCCGGATTGATTTTCCCCGTCCAAGCTGCGGCTGTTATTGGTGGTATTAGCCTATTTGGAGGACGAGGCAATCTAATTGGTGCTTTTGGAGGGGTTTTGTTGTGGGGTATCCTGGACACTGGTTTGAATATTGCCAGGGTTTCACCCTTCTGGATCGAAGTAAGTCGAGGTGCTCTTCTACTCTTTGCAATGTTTATTGATGCCTTGAAGGTGCGTTATCTTCATCGGGTAGCATTGAAAAAAGTTCTGGCTACTTCCACCGTTGGATTGAAAGACCCACTTCACCAAGTGGATTAAACCCTATGGATAAGAGGTTGTTCATGGAAAGCACATTAGAAAATGTAATTTTGGAGATGAAAGGTATTTCAAAAGCTTTCCCCGGTGTTCAAGCACTGAGCAATGTGGATTTAACGGTTTTTGCGGGTGAAATTCACGGCTTGGTTGGAAAAAATGGTGCAGGAAAATCTACTTTAATGGCGATCCTGATGGGTTTGCAACCAATGGATAGCGGCACTTTAAGAATTGGAGGCCGCCAAATAATTAATGTGACCCCACGCGAAGCCCTTGAAGCGGGGATTGCCTTTGTTCCCCAGCAAGTGCGAATGATGGATAGCTTAACGGTTGCTGAAAATATTCTGGCTGGAAATTTACCAGTGAATCGGTTTGGATTGGTAGATTGGGAGATGGCTTTCAAAGATGCAGAAGAACGTCTACATCGTTTGGGACTGGAGATGGATGTTCGCCAACGGGTTGAAGGTTTAGGTGTCGTTGAACAGACGATGCTAGCGATTGCAAAGGCTCTTTTCGGTAATTCACATTTAATTATTTTGGATGAGCCAACCGCTGCCCTTGCACGTGCCGATATTGAACGACTTTTTGGGTTCATTCGCTCTCTCAAGAAGACAGGTGTTGCATTTATTTATATCTCTCATCACCTGGAAGAAGTTTTTGAGATTTGCGATAGAGTCACTGTATTACGAAATGGCGAGCGAGTAGGCACCTACGCCGTAAAGGAATTGGATATTCCTCACTTGATTCGATTAATGGTGGGTGAAGACATACGTGAATATGAGAGGAAATCAACCTGTCAGGAAGAAGTGGTTTTAGAAGTAAGGAATCTTACCCGACGAGGATTTTATGAAGATGTCTGCTTCAAGGTGCGAAAAGGTGAAATTGTGGGTCTTTCTGGTCTTGCTGGCAGTGGAGCGCCGGCAATAGGCCGGGCATTATTTGGGCTTGAGCGGCGAGGTATTGGAGATGTTTTTGTCAACGGTAAACCTTTTAATGCGCGAAATCCTCGTGAAGCATTGGACAACGGATTAGCCTATTTGCCCCAGGATCGTTACCGGTTTGGTCTGGTTGGTATTCGACCGGTCAGAGAAAATGTTACCTACACAATTATTCACAAGCTCCTGGGTTTTCTTCGATTTATCAATTTTGTTGAGGAACGTTCGGTTGTGGAAAAATATATTGAAGAATTAGGCATAGTTTGTGATTCGATGGAAAAAAGAACAAATCTATTGAGTGGTGGAAATCAACAAAAAGTTGTGTTTGCTAAACTTGCCGCCACAAGGCCATCCGTGCTGATTTTACACGAACCCACTCAAGGAATTGATGTTCGAGCCAAATTAGACATTTATCGGATTGTGGATGAAATGGCTTCGCAAGGAATTGGGGTCTTGATCATATCATCCGAAGTTCGAGAATTGTTGGGGGTATGTGATCGTATCCTTGTTATGTATAAAGGACGAATAAACGCCGAGTTTTATGTTGGTGAGGAACAGGCAACCCCCGAAAATATACTTTTAGCAATAGAAGGAGGAAACATTCATGATCAGAAACAGGTGGTTACAATTCATTCTTGATCACTTGATTTGGTTCATACTAATACTGGTTGTAGCTTTCTTTACTCTCAGGATTGGTGGAAAGTTTCTTAGCAGTGTCACCTTAGTGAATGTTCTTCTTCACGCAAGTGTTTTAGGAATATTGACCATTGGGCAAACCATTTGTTTATTAAGTGGAAATTTTGACCTCTCTGCAGAAGGAATTGTATCTCTGTTAACGGTTTTGGCAGCCTGGTTGATGTTACCTTATAGGGAAATGACACTTGCTCAAGCTGGTGGGGTGGGGTGGGAGCTTTCACCTTATATTGTAATTCCCTTGATGTTGGTATTAGGCACCTTGATTGGTTGGATCAACGGTGTGTTAATTTCCCGTCTTAAGATGAATAACTTTATTGTTACTTTAGCGATGCAATTGTTCTTAAGGGGAATTGCTTATGTTATCAGTCTTGGGGCAATTATGCCGGGGACACCAAAGGACTTTAACTGGCTGGGAGGAGGCCGTATCGGTGTTGTCCCCATTTCGGTGATCGTAACAATCTTGCTTTTTCTGGCCTTTGAATTTTTTATCCGCTATGCGCGATTTGGACGAGAACTTTATGCGGTTGGCGCGAACCGGGATGCAGCCAGAGCTTCAGGGTTTAATCCTGAACGCACCGTCATTAAAGCATACATGATTGGCGGTTTGATGGCTGGTTTAGCCTCTTGGATGCTGTTAGGAAGACTAGAAGTATCAACCCCGACGCTCGGACAAGGGATGACTCTGGAAACTGTTGCTTCTGCAGTGATTGGAGGGGTAGCGTTATCGGGCGGGTCTGGAAGCATTATGGGTGCATTTTCAGGAGTATTGCTGCTTTCGGTGGTCGACACCGGGTTGAATATGATGGAGGTAGACCCGTTCTGGATTACAGGGATAAGAGGCTTAATTATTCTGATTGCCTTATTGATTGAGGCCCAAAAATCTCGAATACGATTAGGTGTGCCAGCAAGTTCCATCAAGATTTCAGGTGTCGGTTCCTGAAAATTTCGATTTCGGTTTCTCTTTTCTCCTTTGCATAGAATGGTGAATTTGCTTAGCAGTTCGCCATTCTAATGCATTAAGATGCAAGTCATAATCCTTCAAAGGGGGATTGTTTACCTTCAAAGGGGTTCTGAAAATTATAAATGGGTAAATCTGGGACGTGCACCTGGTCAGGAAGGCTCAACACCCAGCGGACCGCTTGAGCAATGACTCTGGGAGGAATCATTTTTTCGATTGTCTCTGGGGTCAAATTGGTTGGCATTTCTCTCCACCACGGCGTGTCTGTGGCAGCAGGTGAAATTAGATGGACATGAATATTAAATCGGCGAAGTTCTTCACTCATGGCGGCGGATAAACCTTCCAGACCCCATTTGGCTGCGCAGTAGGCTGTTCGGTTATCTTCGCCTATTTTTCCTGCCAGAGAACCAATATTGACAATTCGTCCTTCTCCTTTACTTTTCATGTAGGGAACAACCGCGCGAGCAAATAGAAAAGCAGCCTTCAGAGTTGTGTCAATAGTCTGATTCCAAAATTCCTCAGTGGTATTCTCAATACTGGCGGGGGGACCCCAGAAAGCGGAATTGACCAGAATATCTATCTGTCCAAACCGATCGATTGTTTTCTTAACAACATCTTCCACTGCGGAGTTTTGTCGAATATCCACTGAGTGCCAAACCGCAACGCCGCCTAGTTTTTGAATATTTGAAGCAACTTCAGAAAGCTTTTGAGTCGATCGTCCTACCAGAACGATTCTTCCGCCTGCTTCTGCTAATTCGAGCGCGATGCTGCATCCAATACCACCACTGGCTCCAGTGACAATTGAAACTTTATCTTTTAGGTTCATTATTTACTCCTTGTTTTCTAACAGACGAAGAGCGAGCGCATCATCCAAAAAAAGGTGAGTTATTACCCCAATCCGCAACGCGGCTGCTACAGCACGGCTTTTTTCGACACCACCGGCTGCGGCAATTACATTTTTGGTATTAAGCAATTGCTCCATACTGATACCTATCAGCCGGTCCTTAAATTCTTGGGTTAATATTTTCCCCTCACTATCGAAGTAGTGAGCAGTGATATTTCCAACCGCTTTTTGTCTGATTAATTCAGAAAGATTCTCCTGACCTATATAAACAATTTGGTCTTCGATTAAGGGAATTGGCCCAATTCCAACGCAAACGTGAGACAAATGATTCCACCGAGAGATTACTTCTTGAGTGGTAATGTCCGCCATCAATGCATCTCGTAAACTTTTTGAACCCACAATTAGAGGTACAAGGAGAAAATAAGGAGTTGCGCTGAAAGCTCTGGCGGCTTGTAATACAATTTGATTCAATTGGGTATAAGTGCCGGTTGAACTGCTTTCTCCTAATAAAGGAACAATATCAATATGACGAGGTTGGCTGGGGGCAAGAAGATTTACTACTTCCATTATTGTCCGTCCCCAGTCAAGACCTAGAATGTCACCGTCCTGAAGGACTCGGTCTAGGTATTGGGCTACCGCGTTTCCAAGCGCACGTCGAGTGAGAATGTTAGAAAGATGAGCGCTAGAGACCACTTCGACATGACGAAGGTGATACCGTTCTTGAAGTTGAAATGCCAGATTTTGAAAAACATTTTTTGGATCGCGGATAGTAATTTGTACAATACCTTGCTCGCGTGCTTTTTTTAGATAAAGTGCAATCAGTGACCGTGATACACCCAAACGGTCAGCGATTTCTTGTTGTGACAAATTCTCCTCATAGTAAAGGTGGGCAACTTCAACTAAAGTTGCCATTAAATCGGGGCGTTCGATTGCCTTTTCAATTTCCATCAGGAATATCCATTATGCTCCAATATCATCATTTATCAGGGCACTCCGAAGAAATACGTCAGCCGCGGCCCCGTAAAGTGCTGAATTTATAAAGCTTTCTTTGTATATTTTAAGATCTCTTTTTAATTCTTCTGACATTAGGAATTTTCTTATATAATGATCAACTCGTTCGACCAATTCAGGGCAGGCCTGAATCACTCCACCGCCCATGATAATCATTTCTAAATCAAGTGTGTTGACCACTCCGGAAAGATTGATTGCAATAAGACGCGCTACCTGTTCAATTATAGAAAGTGCAGCGGGATCTTTTTGATGGAACGCTTGAATTACAACATGAGTAGTTACACGCTCACCATTACTTAAGGTGGCCATGATGGGGCTATGTCCTGCATCCACTGCAGCCTGACCGGCGCGAGCAATGGCAGGACCAGCCACGAAGGTTTCAAAACAGCCTCTTTGACCGCAACCGCAGGGGAAACCGTCTTCGTCCCAAATGGTATGTCCAAATGGCCCTGCGAAACCATGATAACCATCATAGAGTTTTCCATCCAGAAAAAGATAACCCCCAAATCCTGTACCGACTGTGCACCATAAAAAGAAGCGGGAATTTTTCGCCACTCCCCAGAGCCGTTCCGCGATTATTGCAGCTCGAACATCGGTGCCAGCGAAAACGGGCAAATTGAATGCGTCTTTTACCATTGTACCAATCGGCACATATCGCCAATGAAGATTAGGAATTAATGTCGCTTCTCCATTTTCCTTATTCACGTTTCCACAAATGCTTAATCCTATACCGGCTAATAGTGGATAATATTTTTTAGCATTTTCCACAAAGGGCGTTATGGAATCAATGATGCTGTGGACATCTGCTACCTTTTTTTTATCAAAAGGTACGGGAATGATATGAATATCATCCTTTATATTACCATGTATATCAAAAACTCCAAAGGCAATTTTTGTCCCGCCAATGTCTACCCCAATACTGTGATAGATATTTGATGCCATTGGTCTTCCTCACTCTAAGTCTGGTTTATTTGTTCCGAAATTGTTCAACTAATTTTGGTTTACCGTCCACTGAAATTACTCGGTAAGTGAACCCTTTGGAGGCGACAATGTCGTAATCATGACCAGCACTTAAGTGGAATATTCCCATAAAAACTAACACATCATTACCCGTATTAACCACACGATGAGCCCACATGGGTGGAATATGTGTGACTACGCCGGCATTCCATTGAATGGCACGAAAGTCGCCCTCTAAGGTATCCAAAAGGAGGTAACCTTCTCCTTTCACACAATAATATACCTCGGCCTGATCTGGACGCTCATGTTTATGCCCTTTGGTCATGTGATATTCGTGCCCAATAATACCGGGGAAAATTTTTGTTACGGCTAATGCCATATCTGAATGGCTCGTAACAAATGGATAGTAGCGAATTTCGTAAATGAGGCGATCCTCTACTTCTAAAATCTTTTCAACGGCTTGATGGTCCTGGAACATCATTCTCAAGTCACTTAAATGACGAGGTGTGACTTGAGGACAGGGCTCAATCATTCCGCTTTCTGGTTGAAAATTCAGGCTTATTGGG
>NZ_JBRCOK010000149.1:0-7942 GCF_053501535.1 Bellilinea sp.
TATGTACCTCTGCTGATGTGATTATCCTGCACCGTTACCTGTTTGAGAACACACTGGCAGGCGTAGCCCGCTGGCGGGCACGCGGTAAAAAAGTGCTGGTGGATATTGACCTGAGTGTGGAGCACCTGGAAGCAGACCACCCCGGGTTTTCTTTCTGGCGAAAAGGTATTTTGCCCCCTGCCGTTCAAAAATGGCTCACGCCCGGTTTTCCCTCCGCCTGCCGAGCAGTTGAAATGGTTGTTCAAAATGGTGGACGGCATCCTCGTGCCCACCCCCCAGTTAGCCCGCGATTGCTTCCCTCACGGGCGGGTACAATTGCTGGCGGATTATTTGAATACCAACGAATATCTGGTTGTGCCGTCCCAAAAAAGAGCCGATTCGGTGTGGCTTGGATTGAATGCCAGCGGTCAGGCGTTCAGTTCGCTCAAAGGCAGCGGTGTTTTGGAAGGGATTGAGCAGGCGCTAAACCAATCGGGGCGGTTGAATCTGCTCTTTGCCGGTGCAGACCCATCTGCCGCCCGCTGGTTGAGCCGCTTGCCGGCCGAACGGGTGGAGGTGCTGCCGGTATTATCTGCGGAAGGCCTGCCGGCGGCGTTAAGCAAAGTGGATATTGGTCTGCTGCCGGCTGTTGGTGAGTTTGATCTGCGCCAGAGTCCGCTGCCGGCGGTGGAATATATGGCCATGAAAATTCCGTGGATCGCCAGCAATCAGCCTCCCTTTCAGGGGCTGGCTGAATACGGTCACCTGGTGGGCAACTCACCAGCGGAGTGGGCTGAGGCGATTGGTTGGCTGGCAGAAAATATTGAAGCAGCCCGGCAGCGGGCAGCGGGTGCACCCTATCTTTACGCCCTCAGTCAGGACGCGGCTGAAAACATCGAAAAAATTGAGCGGGCAATTTGCGGTTTTGAGGAGGCAGGTTAATGGCAGCGCAGCATTCACTTCCAAAAGATCAAAACTGGGCAAAGGCGGCTGCCAACCGGGTGCGGCTGCCGATCATGATTCCAATTCCGGCGGGTGAGTTTTTGATGGGCACCAGCGACGAAGACATCAAACGCCTCCAGGTCAAAGAATCGGACTGGGCGTATGAGTGGTACGACAACGATCTTTTCGATGCCGAACAGCCCCAGCATGTGGTCTGGCTTGAGGCGTTTGAAATTGCTCAATATCCGGTAACCAACATGGAGTATCATCTGTTTATTCAGGATACCGGTTATCGCCTGCCCAAAGGCTGGAATGGTTTTCGTTATCCGCTGGAACAGGCGCTCCACCCGATTGTGGGGGTCTCGAAACTGGATGCGATGGCCTACATTGAGTGGTTGAACAGGCTGACCGGCTCCAATTACCGTCTGCCAACCGAAGCAGAGTGGGAACGGGCAGCGCGCGGCGATGATGGGCGTATCTATCCATGGGGCAACACCTTTGACCCCTGGCGCTGTAACACGGCGGAAAGCGCCAAAAAAGGCACCACTCCGGTTGGTTCCTACTCGCCGGGGGGAGACAGTCCCTGCGGTGCGGCGGACATGGTGGGGAATGTGTGGGAATGGACCAGCACCATTTACATGCCTTATCCGTATGATCCGGCCGACGGCCGCGAAGAACAGCGAACCGATGAGCGCTATGTCATTCGGGGTGGAGCCTGGTATTACACCCGTAAACTGGCGCGCTGCTCGGCGAGGGAAGGTATGGCGGCAACCCATAGCTCGCCGCTGATCGGTTTCCGACTGGCGCGCAGTATTTGAGCTGCTATCCGCGCGGAATATCCGGCAGAGTGATGGTGATTTTGACGCCCTGCCCCAGCTGGCTTTCGATGCGGATCTCGCCCTGATGCTCTTTGATGACCCGCTGAGTGATCGCCAGTCCCAAACCCGTGCCGCGCCCGGCGGCTTTGGTGGTGAAGAACGGTTCAAAAATCCGTGAGAGATATTCCTGGGGAATGCCCTTGCCGTTATCTTCAAAGGTCACGATGAAGTTACGCTCGGCGTAGCGGGTTGTAATGACAATCCGCCCGTTTTCCTTGTCCATTGCATCCATGCTGTTGACCAGCAGATTGATCCAGATACTTTGCAGGTGATTTTTACTGGCGATCAATGAGGGCATGTCTTCCTGCAAGTCGGTGACCACTTCAATTGAACGACGCACCAGGTCGTGATGTACCAGCGCCAGTGCGGAGCGGACGCTCTCGTTGAGCGAAAGCGGCTCAAATTCGTATTTATTTTCCTTGCGGGAAATGCCCAGCAGCCCGCTGACCACATTGGCAGCCCGCAAACCGGCAGTTTCAATCAATTGCAGCGTTTCCATGAAGTCAGCCGAATCGCTGAGCAATTCTCGCTTCAGCAGCTGGGTGTTGGCAATGATGGCTGCCAGGGGGTTGTTAATCTCATGGGCAATGCCGGCAGCCAGTTGCCCCACAGCGGCCATCTTTTCGGATTGAATCAGGTTGGCTTCCAGGCTGCGCTTTTCGGTGACATCCTGCTCGAAGACAATCACCTGATGCGGCAGGTTGTTTTTTTCCTGGATGGGGTAGGTGGTGATTTCCCAGTCAATGAAACGATCCCCTTCCAGCCACTCGTGAACCGGGCGGGTGGTTGAAACCGCCTGCGTGAAAGTTTCCAAAACCCGGCAGTCGGGGCAGATTTCGCTGCGGTTGTACAGGGCTTCGTAACATTTCTTGCCGACCAGCTGCCGCGGCTCGCTGCGGGCGCGCTGGCTGCGCGGCAGATTGACGGCCACAATACGGTAGGAACGGTCAATAATGTAAATAGAAGAAGGAATGCTATCGAACAGGGTGCGCAGGGTATTGCGGGATTTGGTGATTTCCCACAGGCGCGCTTCCATTTCGGCGCTGGTGATTTTGAGGCGGGTTGCCTGCTGTTCTTTGATCATCCATGTTGTCAGCGAATTGATCAACACCAGAAACGCCGAATGAATCAGCGGGTTGCGCAGGTCATGCTGAGGGTTGATGATCTGCAACACCCCAAGGCTCATGTTTTCGGCCAGCAGCGGAGCGCAAATCAGGTTTTCAACCGGCAGATCCGGCAGGCGGTCAATTTCGGGATGAAAAGCCATGTGACCGTTATCTTTACTCTGTAAAATTTGCCGGCTTTCCAGCGCCCGGCGGGTCAGGCTTTCTTCCAGCCGCAGGCTGATTTGCCCGCTCCAGGCCCTGCCCACGCCCAGCCTTCGCTTGATGGCCAGCCCAGGGTTGACATGATCGGTGAGGATCAACGCGGCATCATCGGCATTCATTAAATTCCGGGCAGCGGCGGTGAACTGAGCCGTAACTTGCTGAAAATCCCACACGGAGGAGTTCAGGTGAATTTCATTGAGGAATTGATGAACCTCTAAAACCAGCCGATCCGCTTCAGCCGGACCTTGACCGTGTTCATTTGCCAGTACGCGCGCAAAAGGCTCAATCTGTTCCTTCCAGAGAGCAACATCCCGTTCGTTGAGCGGCGGGGCGGTGAGGATGAAAACGCCGAACATTTCCCCTTCCCATTGAATCGGCAAAACTGCGCCAATGTCGCGGTTGGGTGATTGCAGGATGGCTTCTCTGCTGCGCATGGCTTTTTGAATCAGAAATGGGAGCACACCGCTTTGCAGGTGAAGTTGTTGTTCCCACGAGGGCGGACAATGTCCACCAATCCAGATTTGCTCGGGACTCGCCAGCCAGATGGCCGCACCGCGTTCTTGCTGGTCAGGCAGCAGCAGGTTTAGCGCCTGACTCAGACGGTTTTTCAGCGGCGCAGGGCTGCTTAATGCCTGATAAACTTTCGCAATTTTTTCCCAGCCGACGGAGGTTTCGACCGATAAATGTTCTGGCTGCATAACGATAAAATTCCCCGCTATCCTTCCTCAGGAAGTGGAATGGTATAACCGTAGCCCGGCACGGTTTGAATAAAAACTGGATTTTTGGGGTCTAATTCAATTCGTTCTCTCAGATTTTTAATGTGAACCCGCACCAGATCGGGACTGCCGGCATCCGTGGGGTAGTCCCATACTTCATCCAGCAGGCGGTTGGGTGAGAAGATTTCGCCTGGATGGGTCATCAGATGATACAGCAGGTCATACTGCACCGGGGTGAGGCGGAATTTGCCGGTTTGTGGACTGTAAAATTCAAATGTGCGGGTGTTGAGGGTGTACTCACCGATTCGGATGATTCTTTCGGGAAGTTCCTTCTTGGGGCTGCTTTCTTCTGTGGAAGTGGTTAGGGGCTGGCTTTCCTGTTTCATGCGCTGGGTGCGGCGCAAAATGGCTTTGATGCGCAGCAACAGCTCATCCACATTGAACGGCTTGCCGAGGTAATCGTCCGCTCCGGCTGCCAGCCCGGTGATTTTGTCATCGTCCTTGGTCTTTGCAGTCAAAAACAGGATGGGCACTTCCGCAAGCAGGGCATCTTTACGCATTTCTTTGCAGACAGTGTAACCATCCATGCCCGGCATGATCACATCCAGAATCACCAGATCGGGCACATCCCGGCGGGCGGCTTGCAGGCCCTCCACGCCGCTGCCGGCAATCGTAACGCGGTATTCTCCACCGCGCAAACAGCGTTCAATGGTGCGGGCAACGATGTCGTCATCTTCAATTATTAAAATCTTCTTCCCGTCCATTTCCATCCACTCCTGAAGGCAAGCAAATTGTAAAGGTCGTTCTTCCCTCTCGGCTGCTGACTTGAATTGAACCGTCGTGTTGCCGCACAATTTCCCGGCACAGGCTTAATTCAATTCCATTTCCCCGTCCAATACCGCGCGGGATCAGTTGGGGTTCAAACAAGGTTTCCATCTGTTCGGGGGAGATGGGCTGTCCATCATCGCTGATGGTCACCTGAATGTCCCCCTCTGCGCTGCGCGATTCGATCCAGATATTGCGGGGTGATTGGTCAGGATCGGAAGGATGTTCCGCCAGAAGCAAATTAACCCACAAATCCACCAGACGTTGTTCAAACCCCAAAATCACCGGGGAAGGTTCGCTGAGATTGAGATGCAGATCAATTTGAGCGGAACGCAAATGAGAGCCCGCCAGTAAAATTGCTTTATTAATTGTATCATTAATAGCCACAATTTGACGGCTGCTGATGGAAGGCTGCGAAAACTTCATCAGCAGATCAATCACTTCCTGCATGCGCCAGCCGGCGGAAAGGATGGCTTTCAACGATTCGGAATGGTCATCCTCCGGCGGCAGACTGCGCAGCAACAACTGGGTGTCGGCGATGATGGTGGTCAGCGGATTGCTGATCTGATGGGCAACGCTGGCCGCCAGTTGACCGATGGACGCCATGCGGGCGGTTTGAGTGACATATACCTGAGAAGCGCTCAGTTTTTCTTCCATCTCTTTGCGGGCGGTGATGTCCTCGCACACACCGATAATTTCGACCGGGTTGCCAACGCCATCCAGCGAGAAGATGGTTTCGACATTGCGCAGCCAGCGCCACTGGTCAGCCGAATCCGGCAAGCGGTATTCGATGGTCAATGCCTGAGTTGGAGGGGTTTTGAGGATATTTCTGTAATGCAGCCGAACCCGTTCCCGGTCTTCGGGATGTACTTTTTCCACAATTTTGTGGAAGGCAGCTGCCTCCACCTCCTCGATTGCATATCCCAGTAATTCCTTGACCTTGGGGCTGATGTAGCGCAGTTGATTTTCGCGCAGGTTAATAATATAGATGATGTGCGGGATGGTTTCCAGAATGCGTTTGATGAAGTGCTGGCTCTGAGCCAGGGATTCCTGCTCCTGCTTTGCCAGGGTAATATCGCGCACCACATCCATGGTGCCAATCAACTGCCGGCCGTCCTCACCACCGTACAGCCGGCTGATTTGAGAACTGACCCAGATCACGCCGCGCTGGGGGTGGCGGAAGCGGCGCTCACCCAGCAGAGTCACATTTTCATCGGCGGCGCTGCGGCGCTGCAGCTGCTCGAAAAGCGAAAAGTATGCCTCAAAAACCGGTTTACCCAGCATGTACTCGGCGGAGTAACCGAATAATCGCTCTGCTGCCTGATTCCAGTAGGTGATGATGTTGTTCAAGTCCCAGCTGATGATGGCATCGCGCGCGTTGTTGAGCAGCATCGCCTGATATTCGACTTTTCGCTGGGCTTCGTGAATGGCTTGCTGAATGGCACGCCGCTGGATGGCTTTCTCAATCAGAGCCGGCAGCATTTCAAAGGATAGTTCGGTTTTGACCAGATAGTCCATTGCGCCGGCCTGGATTGCCCGTGCTGCGATGGTTTCACTGCCTTCGCCGGTCATCATGATGACCGGTAAATTGCGGTAACAGGGATTCTGGTATAGTCGTTCCAGTATTTCAATGCCGTTACTGCCGGGAAGTTTGTAATCCAAAAACAGCACATCAAAATTGCTGCTTTCCAACGATCCCCACAGATCATCAGGGTGATCGAGGTGAATCACCTCACACTGGCAGGTGTGTGCGATAAAATCGCGCAACATTTCCCCCAGTGCGCCGTCATCGTCCAGGATTAGAACCCGTTTGTCGGCGTGCGGCATTCGTGACCTTCTTTCCATATTCTTGCACGAGTATTATACATGCTGAAAGGTCACCTTCACAATGCCGGGTAGTTAATGAAACTGAAAGGTGGGGGGAATTTTTTAGCCTTTCTTTACACCGCTTTCACGCCGCCTTTATGTGATTGAAGTGGGGGATATGTTAGATTCTTGCGTGGGAGAATTGATTAACACCTCTTCGATTGTAAATTTTTGGAAAGGGTATTGCTGTGATTTTGCTGACTCGCCTGAATGGAACACAATTTTTTCTCAATCCGGAGTTGATTCAGAGTGTAGAAAAAACTCCGGATACGGTAATCACCCTGTTGAATGAGAAAAAACTGGTTGTGCGTGAATCTCCCGAATTGGTTTGCGAACGTTACATCGAATATCGTCAGCGCATTTCGCAGCCTTTGTTTGTAAAACAGGACAGATAGTGAGGTAAAGCAATGGATCTGGCAACAATCATCGGTCTGATCGGCGCCGTCATTGTGGTGGTGGTCGTCATGATTCTGGATGGCGGCACGCCGGCTGAATTATTTGCCCACCCCTCAGCCATCATGATTACAGCACTGGGCGCCATCATGGCAACCACCATCACCACATCCCTCAAAATCGTCACCAAACTGCCGCTACTAATCAGCAAGGCGGTCATGGGCACTAAATTCGATGAGCACGAGTTGATCGAATTGCTGGTCAAAATGGCAGACCGCGCCCGGCGGGATGGTCTTCTGGCGCTGGAAGAGGACAGCAAGAAGATTACCGATAAATTTTTACAAAAAGGCATCATGATGGTGGTGGACGGCGTCGATCCGGCGCAGGTGCGTTCCATCATGGAAATCAACATTCAGCAGATGCAGGCGCGCCACCGCGCCGGGTACAGTTTCTTCACCGCCGCCGGCGGTTTTGCGCCGACCTTCGGCATCATCGGTACGGTGATGGGGTTGATTGCGGTGCTGCAATCGCTGGATGATCCCAACAAACTGGCAAAATCCATTGCGGGTGCGTTTTTGGCGACCCTGTGGGGCCTGTTGAGCGCGAACCTGATCTTCCTGCCGATTGGCGCCAAACTCAAAGCCAAAAGCGATGAAGAGGCTCACCTGCGTTACATGCTGCTGGAGGGAATTCTCTCCATTCAGGCCGGTGAGAACCCGCGCATCGTGCGCGAGAAATTGAATGCCTACCTGCCACCCTCGGCGGTCAAAGGTGAGGATGAGAAAGGGGCTGAAAAGCCCGCCAAGAAAGCGGCAGCAGCCGCAAAAGAAGCAGGAGCGTAAGCCATGGCACACGGTGGCGGCGGTGAAGGCGGCGAAAACAGCGAACGCTGGCTGGTTAGTTACGCGGACTTCATCACCTTGTTGATGGTGTTGTTCGTGGTGCTGTACTCCATGGGTCAGATTGATGTGGAAAAGTACAAGCGGCTGGCGGAGAGCATGCGGGCGGCGTTTTC
>NZ_JBRCOK010000150.1:0-14610 GCF_053501535.1 Bellilinea sp.
TTTCAGGTGACTCACCCGGTACTCGAATATCATCCCCTCATGGGGACGCTGAACCCAATTAAAAGCACGCCACTTTCGGCGGGCATGAGGGATAACGGCGTTTTTCCCCTTGCGGTTTTCAGGTGACTCACCAGGGACTCGAACCCTGAACCCACTGATTAAGAGTCAGTTGCTCTGCCAGTTGAGCTAGTGAGCCGCTTTTAGCAAGGCGTATTATATCCTAATTTTTTTCAGGGGTCAAATTTTCGCGTCTTAACTCAAAATTAAAAGCTTCCGGAGACCAACCATGGCGGATATGAAAGAAGTGACGGGTTGCGAAAGACGTAAAAATCTGGACAAAATTTGGGAATGCTATCGCCAAGTACATCTTGGAAAAACTCCGATTGTTGGAATGAATTGAGCAGGTATGCACCGCGATACGAAAAGTTAGGAAAACAATTGCGTTCCAGATGCTCTTTTGCCTTCCACCGACTGTTCGGTTACCTCTTGCAGCTGACGATCGAGCCATCTTCTACATTTCGTTTGCGCTCCCTGCTGTATGGTCAGTGTTGGATTTGCCGGCAGACTTAATCCAGGACAAGAAAGGTTCTCTCACTTTGTACGAAGATTGAAGAACAGGCGGAGGACGCGCTGGAAGCGCTGATGACTTGAAATGGGATTGCCCAGCCCCCTATTTATGCCCGGCAGGTAGAAATGAATTGCGGTTATAATCGCTTGCATGAAAAAGGTTTACCTGTGTTTTCTGGCGGTAGTGCTGTTGACCGCATGCAGTCCCTCTGGCACACAACTCCCTTCGCCCACGTTGCGCCCGGTCGCGGCGGTAATGCTGACTCCCTACACCGGCGCTCGGCCCACTTCTACCCCTTCCTTAACCCCTGCAGATACGCCGACGCCCCTGCCAACGGTCACCCCCACACCGCGTCTTCATACGATCCGGCGGGGCGAAGACCTGTTTGGGATTGCCCTGTATTACGGGATTAGCTTGCAGGATTTGTTGACCGCCAACCCGACCGTCAACCCCTATGCGCTGCGAATTGGCGACCAGGTGGTGGTACCGGCAGCACAGTACACCCCCACCCTTGACCCGCGCAACCCACCTTCCCCAACGCCGGTTGGGTTGAGCCTGCCGCAGCCCGATTGTTATCCCACTCGGGATGGTGGCATCTGGTGTTTTGCGCTGCTTGCCAATCCGCAAACTTTTGATGTGGAAGGAGTATCGGCGGTTTTCCGCCTGTATGACCGGTTAAGCGGACAAATTTTCAGCCAGAATGCCTACCCACCATTGAATCGGCTGGCGGCCGACGGTGTGCTGCCGCTGGCAGTTTACTTCCCACCTCCGACGCCGGTTCAGTTCGATGCCGGGATGGAGCTGTTGACCGCCCTACCCATTCCGCCCGAAAGCAAGCGTTATCGGGAGGTTGAAATTACTCAGGATGAAATCAGCCTTTCCGAAGACAGTCTGCTGGCCGATGCCAGCGGCAGCCTGCGCCTGAGCGGAGAGGAGGATGGCGATGCCAGTGTTGTCATTGTGGCAGCCGTGGCGCTGGATGCGCAGGATCGGGTGGTGGGTGTGCGGCGCTGGGAATCCGAGCAGCCGCTGATGAGGGAGCAAACGCTGCCCTTTCACCTGCGCGTGTATACCAGCAGCAGCCCGATTGTGCGCGTCATCCTGCTTGCGGAAGCCATTCCCTAGAATTTCGTTTCAGCGGTAATTCCAGATCAGGTAGCTATCTGCTTTACAGATGGGCTGCCCGGCTGGTATGTTCAAACAAACCCGATAAGCCACCACGCTGCCGTTGGGGAGTGCCGGCTGCAACGGGGCGATCCGTAATAACGAACGGCCCTGCCCATCGGTGGGGGGGAAGTAGTAAAGCGCCTGTCTGCCGTCTGGCAGGGTCAGCGTGAGGGTGGCCTCAACCGAGCTCAGCGGTTGCTGGTCGTATGCCCGTAGCAGCAATACTTCAAACTGTTGGGGTTCTTCGGCGGTCAGGCGAGGGTTGGCTGCACTGACCACCATCTGCACGGTTTCGGCAGTCATTTCAAACGGGGCTGCCTGAGGTGCTTGCAGACCATTGATTTTTAAGTACTCGCGCCCCAGGGCTGCCATGCGCACCCGTTCGGTTGCGTCGGGGCGGTTATCATAATCCAGACAGTAATTTTCGAAACACTGGCGGTAAAGATTTTCGCCAATGGGATAGGGTTCACTCAAAGGAACACCCGAAATTTCTATACCGCCGTGAGAGGCGATGAATCGGTCAAATACCAGCGGGATGTGAAAGCCGTTTTCACCTTCCAGCGGGAAAAAGATCACACCATCATCCTCACTGTAACGGCGCGGCATCGGCTGACCCACCGGCATACCGGCCAGACGGGCAAGCGGGCGCAGACGGACGGCGTTGGGATTATCCGGCGGAGCGTAAAGCACCACATTTTCATAAACCTGTTCACGGAAGCCATCCGCTGCAAGGTAGGGGTGGGTGAGCGGCAGTCCAAATACCTTGAGCCCTCCCAGCCGCACCAGCCGTGGCAGGAAGGGCTGTTCCATTTCCACCACATTGCGGATCACAATCGCGCTGGAAGGCGGTGAGAAACGGCAGTCGGCTGAACAGGCATAAACGCCGTAAGAAAGCAGGTAGACCTCTCCCTGCGGATCGTCTAAATTGCGGTAAAAACCGACGTTTTCGAAGTATTGCTCAATGCGGTTCTTGTTGGGGTTGAAGCGCGGTGGGGTGAGCGGTTCACCGGCGTATTGCGCGCCGTAAAGACGCTGATAGAGGGCAGTAAATTCCTCATAAACGGGATAATCGTTTTCGTCACCCACCGTACTGACAGCACTGGCAGGTTCGCCCAAATCGAAGGTTCGCCCCAGCGGATACAGACTGAAGCGTTGAATTCCCTGTGCCAGCGGGTCGAAGCACATCAGTACGTTTTGGGTGTACTGGCATTGCAGGTTGTCCAGTGAAAAGAGGGCAGTGATGGCCGGGCCGAGCAGGTCTTCACCGCCGAGCGAGGCATAAAACTCACGCAGCAGCGGGTCAACGCTGAACGTGCCGGGCTGCTGAACGGTAACCGGTGCAGGATGAGAAGCGCATGCGCTGAGGCAGCCCATTAAAAGAACGGTTAACGCTGTCAGCAAAGCCAACCCTGTGCTACTCTTCATGCCGTTGTTCCAACTTCCCTCCCGAGTGGATGAATAGGCCCCATTTGGGTAGATGAGAATTCTGATGAAAGAAAAAAAAGAGATTTATGGATTAGAGCGAGGTATAAACCTCGATGCTATCAGCATACCCCCTGGGTGTGGACATAAAGTTGACACGAAGGAATTTGTTAAAGGCGGTTTGACTTAACCATTGCGCGAACGCAGACGCGGGTCGCGTTCGAGTGTCAGGCGCAACCCGCTTTCCAGCGAAATGGACGGTCGGTAGTTCAACAGCGAGGCGGCCTGCCTGAGATCAGCGCACATGCGCGCCGGCCCTCCATCGCTGCGCGGGTTGTACACCACTTCCGGTTCGCTGCCGGTTACGGAAATGACCACCTTGACCAGATCGCGCACACTGGTTTCCACTCCGCTGCCCACATTGATGGTCATTTGATCCACGCCGGGGGCGGTAGAGGCGGCAATCATCGCCTGCACAACATCATCTACGTACACATAATCCCGCGTTTGTGTTCCGTCACCGTGAATCACCAGTGTTCCGTTTTGGAGCGCCTGCCGTAAAAAGTTGAGCAGCACCGGGGCGTGAACCGGCGGCAGATGCTGCCCGGGGCCGTAGGCATTGAACACGCGCAGGCAGACCGTTTCGATGCCCCACAAACGTCCAATCGTCTTGACGTAGTATTCGGCTGCCAGTTTTGAAACCGCATAGGGGGAGCGGGGATTGGGGATGGCATCCTCGCTGACCGGCTGGCTCTCCTGATTCCCATAAATTGCGCCGGATGAGATGAACACCACCCGCCGCACGCCGACATCCCGCATGGCTTCCATCAGGGTAACGGTACCACCCACGTTGACTTCGTTGTACTCACGGGGATAAAGCACCGATTCGGGCACCAGCACTTTAGCAGCCAGATGATAGACGCAGTCAATTTCCTGCAGGAGAGTCCACAATTTGGGGCGGTCGTTGACATCCCCGCGCACAAAATGAACCTCCGGCGAAAGAGCAGAAGGGTCGCCTGTAGAAAGGTCGTCCAGCCCGCGCACCGAGTGCCCCTCCTGCACAAGGCGGTTTGCCAGCGCCGAACCCAGAAAGCCGGCTGCACCGGTAATCAAAAATCTCATATTCGAATCGTCATCCCGGGGAAGTGAAGAAATTGTTTCTGAGCGGATTATAGCACATTCATCGGCTGCTAATTAAGGAAATCATCCCCTTCTTCGCCTTCCGGAATTGCAAACTCTTCCGAGGATTCGGCGTCTCGTACCAGCTGGTGATCGCTGGTGCGATAGTGGCCGCGCAGATCATCTATCAGCGTGCCTTTCCACAAGGGGACACCATCGAAGTAAGCCGCCCGGCCGATCATGTGGGCGGCAACCGGCACGGTCAGCAGCAGAAAGACGATGATCGCCAGTACCCGCAGGGTAATGCCAGATTCCCCAAAATACAATGCGGCAGCCAGCATGACCAGGCCGGCGCCAAGGGTGGCGGCTTTGGAGGTGGCGGACATGCGTAAAAACAGGTCTGGCATGCGCAGCAAACCGATACTGGCGATGAGCATGAAGCCGGCGCCGAGCAGCATTACCATGGCAACGATCCATTCGCGCAGCATCATACCCTCCGCTCAATATAATAAGCAAAGGCAATCGTACCCAAGAATGAAATCAGGGCGATGATGATGGCCACATCTAGAAACGCCGGCTGATCGAAGAGAATGGCGTAACTGGCAATGATGCCGATGGCCAGCGCCACAACCAGATCAATTGCCACAACGCGGTCAGGCAGACTCGGTCCGCGCACCAGCCGGATGAAGGCCAGAACCAGCCCCAGACTGATCATCCCCAGTGCAACGATATACAGGGTTTCGATATTCATGTGAACAACTCCTTTACCCGCCGTACGAAACCTTCCTGCATGTAACGGCGGAATTGCTGGGGGTCGCGGGCATCCAGCGTGTGGATGTAAACCACCTTGCGGTCGCTGGAAACATCCAGACCCAGCGTGCCGGGTGTGAGCGTGATCAGGTTGACCAACAGCGTAATGGCAGCATCGTTGGGCAGGTCAATTGGCACAGCGACCACGCCCGGTTTCAAGTTCATATCCCGCCGCAGAACCGTAATGGCAAGGTTAAGGTTGGCCTTGACCAGTTCTTTCAGGAAGAATGCCAGAAAGGACAGCACGCGCGGCACACGCGTAAAGTAGGAGCGGTTGTCACCGCGCACCGTCAACCACAAGACCAGATAGCCGAGTAAAAAGCCAAAGATGAGATTGGGCGGGTCAAATTGTGCTGAAAGCGCCGACCACGCCAGCGCCAGCAGGACGTTCATCAGGAAGATGGTCACCGCACACCTCCCAGAACTGCAGCCACATATAGCGCCGGCTGCATTAATACCCCGGCGGCCTGTTCTGCCAGCCCGTAGGCCGGCTCTGCCAGAAAACCCAATCCTACGCTGATCAAACCCATGAGCAGAGCCGGCAGTACCAGCGCTATTTTGAATCCGGCCGGCCGGTTTTGCGCTGGAGCGTTTTGAGGCGCCGGTTTCCAGAAGGCTTCCATCCAGATTTTGGTCATTGAAAACAGCGTGAGCAGGCTGACGGCCAGGGACACCGCTACAATGGCGTACTGACCCTGCGCCAGACCGGCGCGAACCAGTGCCAGTTTACCAAAGAATCCCGAAAGAGGCGGCAGACCGGCCAGTGAAAGCGCCGGAATCAGGAAAAGAACTGCCAGCCAGGGTTGATCGCGGTACAACCCACCGATGCGCCGTAAATCGAAAGACCCGCCGACCCGCCGGATGATGCCTGCCACGAGGAAGAGTGCGGCTTTGGCGGCGATCACATGCCCCATGAAGAAAATGGTGCTGGCCAGTCCGGCAGTGCTGTACAGCCCCAGCCCCATCAGCAGGTAGCCAATCTGGCTGATGATGTGAAAGGAAAGCAGGCGGCGGATGTCGTACTGCGCGGCCGCTCCTAAAACTCCAATCACCATGGTAAAACCGCCCAGCACCAGCAGGATGGTGTGGGTGAAGGCGACATCGGTCAGGAAGAGCAGGGTGAACACACGCACCAGCGAATAGACACCCACTTTGGTCAGCAAACCGGAAAACAGAGCGGTAACAGCAACCGGCGGGGTGTGATACGAAGCTGGCAGCCAGAAGAACAGCGGAAAAATGGCAGCCTTGATGCCGAAAGCCACCAGATACAACATGGCAATGGTGGTTACCAGCCCGGGGGAGTTGACCTCGCCCAGACGAATGGAAAGATCAGCCATGTTGAGCGTGCCGGCCACACTGTAAAGGATGCCGGTAGCCGAGAGGAACAGCGCCGAAGAAGTCAGGTTGAGGATAACGTACTTGATTGCCCCTTCCAGTTGAGCGCGCTCACCGCCGAGCGCCATCAGCACGAAGGACGCCATTAGCATCACCTCGAACCAGACGTACAGGTTGAAAATATCCCCGGTCAGGAAGGCGCCGCAGACACCCATCAGCAGCGCGAAGAACAAGGGGTAGAAGCCGTGCGCCACCCGGTTTTCGTCAATTCCTTCCAGCGAGTAAATGGCCACCAGCACGGCTACTACTCCCGTAATGACCAGCATGATGGCGCTGAATAAATCGGCTACCAGGGTGATGCCATAGGGAGCCGGCCAGTTGCCGATTTGGGTCACTGCAATTCCACTGCGCTGCACCTGTTGGAGCAGCGCCAGCGCTGCCAGCAACAAAGCGCTGCTGCCCGCTACCGCCAGCAGACGCTGTACCCGCGGCGTATTCCATGCAAACAGTGCGAGAATGATCAACAAGAAGGGTATCAATAAGGGCAAGAGTACCCGTTCCATTTAGTAACCTTCCTCTTCTTCCGGGGGGATTTCGGGGTGGTATTTGGGGATGATGTCGGTATCACGCAGTTCGTTCATGTCGTTGGTGCCAAGCACGGTGTAGGTCTGGCGCGCCAGTACCAGCGCAAAGGCGGTTACCCCAAAACTGATCACAATCGCCGTCAAAATGAGCGCCTGCGGAAGCGGGTCCGCCGATTGACTGATTTGATCGGCTCCCAGCGGGATGAGCGGAGGGCTGGCGCGCTGCAAACGCCCGGCGGTGAAAATCAAGAGATTGATCGCCTGTCCCAGCAGCATCAGGCCAATCAATACTTTGGTCAGGCTGCGGCGCATCATCATATACAACCCTACCGTGAAGAGTACCCCAATCACAATTGCCAGCAGAAAAATCATCTCAATCCTCCGCCAGGGTGAAAATGATCAGCAGGGTTACGCCGATGACCACCAGATACACACCCACATCGAACATCAGGGGTGTACCAATTTTACCGATTACTGGCAGGGGGTCTTTCAGCCACAGGCCGGTCATGAACGGTTTGCCGCTCAACCAGCCGATCAGGCCGCTTAAGAGGGCAACCAGCAGCCCTGCGGCAACCAGCGTGCGCGGCTGGACGCGTAAAATGCGGCGGGCAGCCTGAACATTGTTGGCAATGGCGTATAAGATGAACGCCGCGGCGGCAACCAGCCCGCCCACAAACCCCCCGCCAATTTCATTGTGCCCGCGGATGAGCAGAAAGACGGAAAAGACCATGAGTAACGGCATCAGGTAACGCGCAGCCAGATAAAGGATGATTGAACCCATGCTCAGTCTTCCTCCTCCGCGGGTGGGATGATGATCTCATGCCGTCCAATGGTCAGGCGGATGAGGGCATAAACGCCGATACCGGCCAGCGCCAGCACAGTAATTTCACCGAGTGTGTCGAAAGCGCGGAAGTCCACCAGAATGACATTGACCACATTACGCCCGTTGGCCAATCGCAGAGCGTTTTGCATGAAGAATTCTGAAATGTGCGGTACAACCGGGCGGGCGGTAACGATCAGCGTGAGAATGGTCATCAGCAAACCGCCGGTCATGGCAACCAGAAAATCTGCCAGACGGGCAGGCGGGCTGGTCAGACGGGTGAACTTCGGCAGGCGGTAAACCACCAGCACAAACAGAATCACCGTCAGGGTTTCAATGGCGAACTGAATCATGGCCAGGTCGGGCGCGCCGTATAAAAGATAAATCAACGCCAGCCCATAGCCGACGATGCCCATGATGGCAATGGTGGCCAGACGTGAGCGGGTGCGGATGATGGTCAGCGCGGCGAGGATGATTAACGCCCCCAGTACAATTTCGTAAAAATTGATGGTTCCCCAATCGTTGCGCAGGATGATCTCGTTGGCGCCGCGCAGATAAGCCAGCCCCGCCAGTGCCACCGTGGTGAGGATGATGGTCATCAGGTAAAAGCGCAAATAACCATTTTGCAAACGATAGGTCAACCAGGAGGCAAAGCGGCGCAAATTCTCCAGCCCAACCTGATAGGCATGAGCCGGGCCAAAGCGCCCCAGCCAGCGCAGGCGGGCAGTGAGTTCCCAAACCGGCCTCCAGCCGGCATACAGGGCCGCTCCCAGCGCCAGGGTAAGCGCGCTGAGTGCCAGCATCGGGTTCAAACCATGCCATAAGGCCAGTTTGACTTTGAGCGGTTGCAGGAGCGCTGCCTGAGCCGAAGCCTGCACCAGCGGAGCGGCGAGCGTCATGGGCATTAAACCGGCCAGCAAACCGAGGCTGGCCAGCAGCAAAGGCGGCAGATCAAGTGAAAGGGGGGCGGCATGGGCATGGCGGGGAGTTTCACCCGGTTTACCGATGAAAGGTTTCAGCCCAACCAGCCCGGAAACCGCTACCAGAATGGCGTTGCCGATCAACGCCCCGGCGGTCAACCAGCCGGCAAGGGGCTGGGCTGCGAGTGTGGTTTCATATAAAACTTCTTTGGCAATGAAACCCAGCGCGGGGGGTAATCCGGCCATGGAGAGGGCCGCCAGCCCGCCGGCCAGGGCTGTGCGCGGCATGGAGCGGCGCAGACCGCTCAGTTTGCTGACATCGCGGCTGCCGGTTTCGTGATCCACTGCACCGGCCACCAAAAACAAGGCTCCTTTGTAAAGTGCATGAGCCAGCAGGTACAGCATGGCGGCTTTGACGGTCAGATCGCTGCCCCAGCCGAGCAGCATGACCATTGTTCCCAGTGAGGCAACCGTAGTGTAAGCCAGCAGTTTTTTCAAATCCACCTGACCGATGGCAAGCAACGCCCCCGCCAGAAAAGTGGCCAGCCCAAAACCGGTGACCAGCACCTGCCATTCAGCCGTACCGGCAAAGATGGGGCTTAAGCGCGCCAGGAGATAAACCCCGGCCTTAACCATGGTTGCCGAGTGCAGGTAAGCGCTGACCGGGGTGGGAGCGGCCATGGCGCCGGGCAGCCAGAAATGAAAGGGGTACTGCGCCGATTTGGTCAGCGCACCGGCCAGAATCAACAAAAAGGCTGGCAGAAACAGCGGTGAATTGCGCAGCACATCTCCCAATTGATTCAACTGGCTGATCTCGTAGCTACCGCCAATTTGACCGAGCAGTACCAGTCCGGCCAGCATTGCCAGCCCGCCCCCGCCGGTCACCAGCAGGGCTTGCAGGGCGGCGTAGCGCGAGGCTTCTTTTTCATGATCAAAACCAATCAGCAGAAAGGAACTGATGCTGGTCAATTCCCAAAAGACAAACAGGGTCAGAGCGTTATCGCTGATGACGACGCCGAACATGGCAGCCATGAAGAAAAGGATGAAGGCATAAAAACGCCCCAATTGATGATGACCGT
This sequence comes from Bellilinea sp., assembly GCF_053501535.1. Taxonomy (NCBI): domain Bacteria; kingdom Bacillati; phylum Chloroflexota; class Anaerolineae; order Anaerolineales; family Anaerolineaceae; genus Bellilinea; species Bellilinea sp. The sequence continues at coordinate 9,825 of NZ_JBRCOK010000150.1, forward strand.
GCAGGTAGCCGCCGCCGTAAATCAAAACCAGCGCGCCGATGCCCAGAATCAGCAGGCTGAAAAGCAGTCCCAAACCATCCAGGTAGAGGGAGAAGGTAACCCCCAGTCTTTCAGCCCAGGGCAGTTGATAGGCAAAAACCTGCCCGGCCAGAATGGCGGGCAAACGGCCGAGCAGGGTCAAAAACAGCCCAGCCGGCAAAATTGCCATCAACCAGCCGGCGCGTTGGGACTGCGCCTGCTGAATGAAAGGGGCTAATGCCGAAAGAATCAATAAGAGCAAAACAGCGGTGGGCAGAACAATGTCCATCGTCCTTGCTTTCTTGTTTGTACAGATGATAAAACGAAGCCAATGTTGCAGGGAAAACCCGACTTCTCCCCGCGAAGTTACGGTTTCCCCGGTTAAAATCCGTTCCAAATATACTGAATAATGGTGCAGATTGTCAAGTTGACGCGAAAGGCTTGCGTCAATTGGTTGAAACGCGACTCAGGGAATCTTGCTCGCCGGGGCAGGCTCAGCCGCCGGGCGGCGCAGCCAGAAGAAGACGAATAACAGCGCGCTGAAAATGCCGCACAGTCCGCCGCCATACCAGATCGCCTGTGGGTTGAACCAGTCGTTCAAAAAACCGCCGGCGACCGGCCCAATCCCGGCAGCCACATTCCAGGTCAGGCCGTATAAACTCATGTAGCGCCCGCGCATATCGGCTGGAGCTGAATTGGCAGCATAGGTGGATGAAGTGGGTACCAGCACCAGCTCGCCGATGGTCATCACCACCATACTTGCCCAAAATCCCCAAAAGCCGCTGCCCAAGGCCACGCTGCCAACCCCCAGTCCGTACAGCAAGCCGCCCAATGCCAGCACCGGCAAAGGATTGAAACGACGGGTGAGCATGGTGACCGGAATCTGGAAAAAGACCACCATGAGGGCGTTGGTCATCGGGATCATGCCGTATAACCGTTCGGTTACGCCATAATGGGTTTTGGCGTAGACCGAAAGCAGCACCCACATGATGGAGGCGCTCAACTGGGTAAAAATGAACGCCAGCAGAAAGGTCATGTAGGGCTGGTCACGCAGTACATGCCCATACCCCCCAAAGCGTTCTGGCTGTCGGAGGGCTGCCGCCGGCCCACCGACAGGCTGGGGCAGGGTTTCCCGCGCCAGAAAGGCAATCAGCAGACCGTAAATCACCAGCCCGGTTGCTGCCCCGTAGAAGGCGTATTCGTACGAGATGGAAGCAATAAAACCGCCGGCTGCCGGCCCAATAGCCACACCGACATTGTTGCTCAGCCGCATCAACGAATATCCATCCACCCGTTTTTCGGCGGGAAGCAGATCCGCCATCATTGCATCAGCGCCGACCCGATAGAGCGGGTTAGCAGCCCCCTGCAGAATCATCAGCAGGACAAAAGCCGGGTAGGTTTCGGCGCGGCTCATCAGTAAATACCCCAAGCCGTTGACCAGCAAACTGATTGCCATGACCCACTTGCGTCCCAGTCGGTCAATGATGGGACCGGCGATGAAGGAACTGATCAGCCCGCAAACGGAATTGATGGTCAACAAACCGGCGCTGACGGTCAGCGGCATAGCCAGCCGTTCGCTGACGTAAATCATCAAAAAGGGCCAGATCATACTGGCGCCAATGGTGCTGATTAACATTCCGGCAAACATCAGCCAGAATTGAGCCGGGAGACGCAATTCAAACAGTTTTCGCATAAAAGTTGAGCAGAGATGACAGGTGGGTAGGAAAAGCCGCGTTGATTTTACTACGAATGGACGCAAACGCGGAAACCAAACCGGTTTTGAAAAAACGGCAACTTGCGGATGCCTTGACAAGCAACACATTCTGAAGATAATAAGGGTATTCCAAATCCGCAAACGGCTGTGACGGAGGAAAGTAAACTGGCGGAAACCGACAGGGAGGCCGGGGCGCAGACTGAGACCCCAGCCCGGCAGAAACCGGTTGAAGTTCCCTCCCGAGCCGCCCGGGGGAACGCTCTCCCCAGTGAGAGCCAGTAGTTCGGGCCGCACCGCCAGCGTTAACCGGCGCGCCAATCGTTCTGCCAGCCGGCAGAGCCGTTGGGCTGAGTGGGCTGCCGGAATGGCAGCCAAACAGGGTGGTACCGCGGGAAATTCCCTCCCGTCCCTTGACCGGGGCGGGATTTTTGTTAACCGAATCACTTTCTTCAGGAGGTAAAGGTGAGCGAATCCGAAAATATTTTGGAAGAACTGGATCAGATTCTGCAAAATGGACTGAATGCCCTGCAGCAGGTACAGGACGAGGCGCAGTTGGGCGGGTGGCGCACGGCTCATTTGGGGCGCAGTGCGCCCGTCATGCAGGTCTTTGCCCGTATGAGCAGCATCCCCAAAGAAATCCGCCAGCAGGTCGGTCAAAAAGCCAATCAGGTCAAAATTGCGCTGGAAAATGCGCTGGAAGAACGCAGCGCCGTTCTGCGCCGCGAAGCGCTGGAACGTAAACTGACCGCCGAGCGGCTGGACGTGACCCTGCCGGGGCGGCAGCCGGCGCTGGGCCGGGCGCACCCTGCCACTCAGGCGCTGGATGAAATCTGCGCCATTTTCATCGAAATGGGTTTTCAAATTTACCGCTCGCCGGAAGTGGAAACCGAGGAGTTGAACTTTGAATTGCTCAACATTCCTGCCCATCATCCCGCGCGCGATATGTGGGATACCTTTCACACCACCACACCCGGGGTGATCCTGCGCACGCACACCTCCCCCGGTCAGATCCGCGCCATGCGCGAAATGGCGCCGCACCCCATCCGCGTCATCCTGCCGGGCATGGTCTATCGCTATGAACAAACCAACGCCAGCCATGAAATGCAATTCAATCAGGTAGAACTGCTGGCGGTTGGGCGGCAAATCACCTTTGCGAACCTGAAAGGCACACTGGAATCGTTTGCCAAACGCATGTTTGGCGAAGGTGTCCGGACGCGCTTCCGCCCCTCTTACTTCCCGTTTACCGAACCGAGCGCCGAGGTGGATATGGAATGCTTTATCTGCGGCGGAAAAGGCTGCGGTGTGTGCCGCGGCAGCGGATGGTTGGAAATTGGCGGCTGCGGCATGGTGCATCCGGTGGTACTGCAAAACGGTGGCTATGATCCGGCCGTCTTTTCCGGTTTTGCGGCCGGTTTAGGCCCCGAGCGGATCGCCATGCTCAAGTATCATATCGAGGACATCCGTTACTTCTGGCAAAATGACATTCGTTTTCTGGAGCAGTTCTGATGAAAATACCGCTTTCCTGGCTGAAAGACTATATTGACATTGACCTTTCCCTGCTGGATCTGGCGAAAACCCTGACCATGGCCGGGCTGGAGGTAGAAGAGATCCAGCTGGTGGGCTTGCCCGACCCGTATGCCGACCTGCCGGCCGATACCCCGCGCGAGTTCAAGGTCAGCGGACTTTCGTGGCAGCCGGATAAAATCGTGGTTGCTCAAATTGACGAGGTGATGCCGCATCCGAATGCCGACCGGCTGGTATTGTGCCGACTGAACGATGGCACCGGCGAGATCATCGTGCTGACCGGTGCTCCCAACCTGTTTGAATACAAGGGCAAAGGCGTTCTGCCCAAGCCGATTAAGGTGGCGTATGCCCGCGAAGGCGCGCGCATTTACGACGGTCATCAGCCGGGGCAGGTGCTGACCACCCTTAAGCGCGCCAAAATCCGCGGGGTCGAGTCGTTTTCGATGGTCTGTTCTGAGAAGGAACTGGGCATTTCCGACGAACATGAGGGCATCATCGTTCTGGATGATGATGCCCCAACCGGCGTGCCGCTGGTGGATTACATGGGCGATGCCGTGCTGGAAATCTCGATTCTGCCAAATATGATTCGGGATGCCTCACTGATTGGCGTGGCGCGCGAACTTTCGGCATTGACCGGTAAACCGCTGCGTTACCCGCAGGCGCGCCTGCCCGAAGATGCGCCATCCATTCGCGGCAAGGCCGCCATTCAAATCAGCGACCCCCACCTCAACCCGCGTTTTGTGCTGGGACTGGTGGAAGGTGTGACCCCGCGACCGAGCCCCTACCGGGTACAGCGCCGATTGCGGCTGGCGGGCATGCGCCCGATCAACAGCGTGGTGGATGCGACCAATTACGTGATGCTGGAACTGGGTGAACCCCTGCACGCCTTTGATTATGATGTGCTGGTGCGCCGTGCCGGCGGAAAACCGCCCACCATGATCACCCGAGCGGCGCAACCGGGCGAAAAACTGACTACGCTGGACGGCGTGGAACGAACCCTCGAACCGTTCACCGTACTGGTGTGCGATACGGCTGGGCCGCTCTCGCTGGCCGGGGTGATGGGCGGGCTGGAAAGCGAGGTCAGCCCGCAAACCCGCAGTGTGCTGCTGGAAGGGGCGGCCTGGAACTTTGTCAATGTGCGGCGCACAGCGTTTCATCAACGGCTCAACTCCGAAGCGGCTTATCGCTTTTCGCGCGGGGTGCATCCTGCGCTTGCCGAAACCGCAGTGGTGTTGTGCCTCAACCGCATGGCCGAGTGGAGCGGCGGGCAGATTTACGCCGGTTTGGTGGATGAATATCCTCTCCCGCCGCAGGATCCTGAAATCCGCCTCACAGAAGCCGATGTACACCGCTGGCTGGGAATTGAATTGACCGCCGGTCAGATTGCCGAGATGCTCACCCGGCTGGAATTCACCTGCCGGGTTGAAGGCGATAGCGTCCTGGCCAAAACGCCGCCCCACCGGCTGGATATTGGCAGCGGCGAAACCGGTAAAGCCGATTTGATTGAGGAAATTGCCCGCATTTACGGCT
>NZ_JBRCOK010000151.1:0-9960 GCF_053501535.1 Bellilinea sp.
GGGTCGGTCAATTTGGCATCCGCCTCATCCACCGCCACATGCTCTTCGACCCCGCCCAGTTGCCCCAATTCGGCTTCCACCACCACCCCTTTGGCATGAGCGGCCTCTACCACCCGGCGGGTAATGGCAATGTTGGTTTCAAAATCCTCGTGGCTGGCATCAATCATCACCGACGAATAAAAACCACTGTTGATGCAGTCGTAGCAGGTCTCCTCATCGCCATGATCGAGATGAACGGCAAAAATGGCTTCGGGGAAGATTTGATCGGCCGCCCGAATCAAGGCTTCCAGCATCAGTTTATGGGTGTACGAGCGCGCCCCTTTGCTGATTTGAATAATAAACGGCGCCTGACTGTCCAGATTGCCGCGGAACAGTCCCATGGTTTGTTCCAGATTGTTGATGTTGTAGGCACCAATGGCATACTTACCATACGCAGCTTTGAATAATTCTTTGGTTGTAACAATCATCTGACACACTCCCTTAACAAGTAGAATGAACGCTCAGACCGCAACAGCAAGCGGTGAACGAAAACAGCGGTTTGGCTGCCATCTGCGGTAACTCAATTATACCCAAATTATCAGTGACAGACACCGCTTCCGCTGTCCGATGCGCCCATGCCGGCTACCGGTACAAATTCCCAGTAGTAACCGTTACCTTTCAACGAAAGTTTTAACACCCCATAGGTATACAAAATCCTTTTTTCGCTATGCGCTGCCACCTCCCCAATGCCGCGCAGGCCTGCCCCACCGGTACCGACAATAAACTGACGGATACCGCGTTCCGCATCAGGTTGACCATTCGGATTCAGCGGCGCAAACCGCTCATAATGGTGATCATGCCCGTTGATAATCACGTCCGCGCCGGCTTCGTAAAGGGCTTTCCAGAACGGACGCACAACCTCGTTGCCGCCCCGCGTCCCCGAGGTGAACAACGGGTAATGCCAGATTGCCAGGGTGCAAAGATTTGGATGTTCCGCCAGGTCTTCTTTCAGCCACTCCATCTGCGGCGAATCCTCACCGCAGCCGCCGGCATATTCACAGACGCTGTTCAGGACGATGATATGCCACTCTCCCAGATCAAAACTGTAATAGCCTTTGCCGGGTTCACCGGCACGCTCGCCAAAATAGGCGTAATAAGGAGCACCTTGTGAAATGAGAAGATCGTGGTTGCCGGCTGCCGGGTAGATGCGTTCCTTATGCCGTCCCCAGCTGGGGTTGAAACACATCTGGTAATTGGCTGCCGTTCCCGCTTCGTTGGAATTATCACCGGCAGTGAATACCGTACCGGGAATTTGATCGAGAAGCGCGGCAGTGTACTGGCTGCCTTCTTCGCCACAGATGGCAATATCCCCGGCGCCCACCAGAATCGCTTCGTTCTTGAAGAGCAATTCTTCCGCCAGTGCGGCATAGCCCTGACCATTGCGCCGCAGAACTTCAAGATAATATCCGCCGGTTTCTCCCCAAATGGCTGCAGCCTCAATATGCTTGCCGTTTACCCAATCGTTGTAAGCGCGGACAATTTGCAAACCGCGCGGCGCACCCGCAACCTGTACCTGCCTGCCCCAATCCATTAAGCTGCGCTCCAACTCAGACAGCTGATTACCATCCCAGGCTTCTACCTGCAAAGTGGTACTCTCAGAGGGAGCAGGTTCAATCGGTGTTTGCGGGTAGAGGTCCACCCACAAGTCGGGTTGCTTTGAACAACGGTCATAATTGTTAAAAACCTGCATGATCAGGTAAAACCGCTGCTCGCGGTTGGCTTCCAGCCAGCGGCTGATCATCCCGCAGCCATCATCCACTTCATCCACATCCACGATTAGCGCAAACCGGCGTTCCAGCCGCCAGATATGGGGATGCGTTGCAAAAGAATGATACACATCATCCAGGGTTTGCTGGATAAATGCAGCAGATGGATCACTTTGTTTTTCAATGTCCAGCAGCACCCCCCAGTAAAAATCCTGCTGGCGGCTGGCTTGCAGAATTGCAGCCAGGAAAGACTTTGCGCTGTCGTCTTTCCAGTACATCGCGGCTGCCTGAATGCCTGCCTGTTTCATCTCCCCAATTTGAGCCTCGATCACCGCCGCATCCCGCGAATCATAAGTGCCGCGGGCAGGCTGCAGACCGATTGCCGTCCAGTCTTCTTTCTGCATCGGATAATACAGGGCAACCCGCAGCGGCAGACTCAAATCGTTGGCTGCCGGGGTCGGGGTCAGGGTGGGTGTCGGCGATGGAAGCGGCGTAGCGGTGTGAGCCGGTGTAACCGTTGCAGTTGGTTCGATCACCTCCGCTGTGGGGGTGGCTGGCGGCGGCGGAACAGCACACCCGCTCAGCCATAACCCAACGACCAAAAGGGTTTGCCAGACTTTGTTCATTCGTAACCGTTGGAATTTCATTCCACACCTCCCTTCCGCGTTTCTGCAATTCATTCAAACGGTTGTTATTATTGTACTGAAAGTACAGGTATAATAACCCCGTTTTTGTTGGTACAGCTTGAATGAAATGGAGTTGTAATGAGTCTGTATACTTTGGATGAAATTCACCGCTTATTGTCGGGGGTGCGGATTGAACAAACACCCTTTCTGATTCTGGATGAAACCCGCCTGCGGGTTAATGCCCGCCGTTTTCGAGCCGCCTTTCCGGGTGGGCGGGTTTTATTTTCGGTCAAAGCCAATAACCACCCTCAGGTACTGCGCTTGTTTGCCGAAGAAGGAATTGACTTTGATGTGGCATCGTGGGGTGAGATTGAGATTTTGGCAGCGGCGGGTGTGCCCGTTGAGCGGATGATTTTCAGCGCACCGACCAAAATTCCGCGCCATATTGAACAGGCGCATCAGTTTGGTGTGCGGGTATTTGCCTTTGATTCTGCATTGGAACTGGAAAAACTGGCACGCTTTGCCCCCGGAGCTCTGCTGATGGCGCGCATGGCCGTGGATAACCAGGGCAGTTACTGGCCGCTGGAACGCAAGTTTGGCATCCAGCCCGAAGAGGGACTGAACCTGTTGGATTATGCCGTCGAATTGGGATTGAAACCATACGGTCTTACCTTTCATGTCGGCTCGCAGAACAGCGACCCGCTGGCCTGGGTACGCGCCCTGGAACGGCTGCGTCCCATGTTTGAGAGCCTTATTCAAAAAGGCCTGGCGCTTGCCTGCATTAATATCGGAGGCGGGTTTCCTTCTCAATTCGATCGACCTGTGCCGACCGTGGAGGAAATTGCCCGCGAAATCCTGAGCCGCTGGCAGGACTGGTTCGGCAGCCAGACGCAATTGTGGGTTGAACCCGGCCGCGGGCTGGTAGGGGATGCGGGCGTGATGGTTACCTCAGTCATCAACCGCGCCCGCCGCAACGGCCAGGAGTGGCTGTATGTGGATGCCGGGGTCTTTCACGGCTTGATCGAAGGTTTGGAAATGTTTCACTTCCCCTACAACATCCTCAGCGAAAAACCGGACGAGGAACTGATCCCCTTCACGATCAGCGGGCCAACCTGCGACAGCGCGGATGTCATCCGCAGCGAGGTTTACCTGCCCGCCAGCCTGACCCTTGGAGACCGCCTCTACATCTTTCCCGCCGGGGCATACACCAACTCACTGGAGCATTACAACGGCCTTTCTTTTGCGCCGGTCATCCTGACCGGCCCAAAGGCATAAGAGGGCGTATAATTTAATTCTGTAATCATCCCCCCACAGATACAGGTTGGCGATGGACTTATCGGTCATCATCCCCGTATACAATGAGGAAGAATCACTCCTTTTACTGCATCAAGCAGTTCATCAGGCATTAGATCCGCTCAACCTGCATTGGGAGATGGTGCTGGTGGATGACGGCAGCAAGGATGCCAGCCCGCGCATCATCGAACAGCTCCACCAGTCCGACCCGCAGCATGTGCGCGCCGTTCTGTTGCGCCGCAACTTTGGTCAAACAGCGGCCATCGCCGCCGGTATTGATCATTCCTGCGGGGAGAGGATTGTTTTGCTGGACGCCGACCTGCAAAACGACCCGGCCGATATTCCCACGCTGCTGGCAAAACTGGATGAAGGTTACGATGTGGTCAGCGGCTGGCGGATCAACCGGCAGGATCAATTTCTCACCCGCACACTCCCTTCCCGTCTTGCCAACTGGCTGATTTCCCAAACCACCGGCGTTCATCTACATGATTATGGCTGCACCCTCAAGGCCTACCGCCGCGAGGTCATTACCGGCTTTAAGCTGTACGGCGAAATGCACCGCTTCATTCCGGTTTATGCTCATTCGGTGGGGGCAAAGATCCTCGAAGTGCCCGTCCACCATCACCCGCGCCGCTTCGGCAAAGCCAAATACGGGCTGGAACGCACCGTCAAGGTCATTCTGGATTTGATCACCGTCAAATTTCTCAGCAGTTATGGTAATAAACCCATCTACCTGTTTGGCGGGGCCGGCTTCATTCTCATTCTGCTCAGCCTGATTACGCTGCTGGTGTTGTTTGTGCGGCGGGTATTCTTCCAAATCCCCGTTTTGGATTCCCCCATCTTTATCATGAGCACAATGGTGTTCATCCTCGGCTTTCAATCCATCTTGATGGGGCTGATTGCTGAATTGCTGGTGCGCACCTACCACGAATCACAGGGCAAACCAACCTATACCGTCCGTAAAATTCTGCCGAATAACCACCCTATTCATGAGCCCAACCGTTGAAGCTGCTGCCCTGCCTCTGCCTGCTGAACCCATGCGGAATGGACTTGCAATCCGCCTGTGGTTGTTGCTGACCGGGATTTTTGGCCTGCTGACTTTACCCGACCTGCTCGAAAAAGGGCGGTATTCGGGCTGGTTCATTGCCCGCTATTCGTGGCAGTGGAGTTTGCTGATCACCGTCTGCTTTTTGATCAGCCTGACCTGCCTTTTGTTATGGCTGGCACTGCAAAACGGCAGAAGCCGCCGCCTGATTCTGTTTTCTGAAAAGGCGGTACAACAACTCCAACGGCTGGGACGGTGGAACTATCTGCTGTATTTCAGCGGCTGGCTGCTCACGGCTGTTTTCATGCGTTTTTTCTTTGTCAAGCATTTTACTGCCCTCAGCGACCGCGTGTGGATTGTGTGGCTGGCGGCCGGGGTGACCAGCCTTTTTTGGATGGCAGCCGGAAGGATCCAGTTTTTCTGGGCTGTCGGTCTGGGAATGCTGATCGGCGGCTTCCTGGCAACTCTGATGACCTATGCGGCTGCCGTCAGCCCCTATCCCTTTTCACTGGGCTGGTCAGAAGCCAGCCGTTATTACTATGCTTCCCTGCCCTTTGCCAAACAAATCTACGGTTTTTCAATCCCCCTTTCCCCGCTACATGCCTCCCGCTATCTGCTGCTCAGTTTAGCCTATCTCATTCCCGATTCACCCCTGTGGTTTCACCGCCTCTGGCAGGTCATTCTGTGGATTGGGATGAATCTGGCAACCGGTTGGGCGCTTGCCCGCCGGCTTGGGCTGCGCCCGGCGCTGCTGATGGGGGGGACAACCCTTTGGGCATTTCTTTTTTTGATGCAGGGTCCGGTCTATTATCATCTGCACCTGTGTATTCTGCCGGTCTTGTGGTTGTACCACCCGCAACGCCCGATGCGCACCCTGGCGGGCGTGATGCTGGCTTCGGTGTGGGCCGGCCTCAGCCGGGTCAACTGGTTCCCCGTGCCGGCCATGCTGGCCGCCGCCATGTACATGCTGGAAACCCCATTCCACACCCGGCGCAGCTGGCTGGCTTATTTGAGCCGCCCGCTGCTTTGGGGGGGTGTGGGAATATCCTGCGCGCTGCTGGCACAGGCTGCTTACATCCCGCTCTCCGGCAACAGCGACCCCAGTCTGTTTGCTTCCAGTTTTACCTCATTGCTTTTGTGGCACCGCTTGCTGCCCAGTGCCACCTCCGGTTGGGGAATTTTGCCGCTCGGGTTGATTGTCTCGCTGCCATTGCTGGGATTGATTGTCCTCAACACCCTGCGGCGCGGTGCCGGCTGGCATCCGCTGCGCCTGCTGGCACTGGCAGGGATTGGCGGTTTGCTCTTTGGCGGCGGACTGGTGGTCAGCACCAAAATCGGCGGTGGCAGCAATTTGCATAATCTGGATGCTTACTTTGTGCTGCTGCTGCTGATCGGAGCTTATTTTCTGTTCGACAAAGCCGTTCCGGATCAGCCGGGCACGGCATCGCCAACGAAGCGGCCGGCGGCCCTGGTTGGGCTCATTCTGGTTATGCCGGTTATCTGGTCGTTAGCCGAATTTTCACTGCCCGCAGCCAAAGACTTGCAGCAGGCACAGGTGACTTTGAACTCCTTAAATCAACTGGTCAGCAGCGCTGCTCAACGCGGTGAGGTGCTGTTCATCTCCCAGCGTCACCTGCTGACCTTTGGTTATGTACAAGATGTACCGCTGGTGGCAGATTACGAATTGCTGTTACTTTCGGAAGCTTCCATTTCCAACAACCGCACCCTGCTGGAAAAATTCTATCAGGATTTGCGCGAACGTCGTTTTGCCATGATCATTACCGGCCGGCTCAATCCGAGTTATCAGCGTCCCAAAATGGACCCCTTCGCCGAAGAGAACAACCTGTGGGTGGATCGCATTACCTTCCCGATTCTGGAATATTATGGGGAAGAAGCTTACTTTGGTGAACAAAACCTGCAAGTGTTGGTGCCCAAATGAGCACTGATCAGCCTGTTTCCGGGAAACCATCCCGCTTTCGTAACTGGAAGCAATGGGTTCAAATTGGAGGAACGGCGCTCTCGATCATTCTGCTGGTCATTTTGATTCGCCAGCAGGGATGGGGCGAGGTACTCTCTGCCGTACAACAAATTCCGCTGCCCATTTTTGTGATGACGCTGGCGGTCATGCTCGCTTCCCGTTTGTGCGTGGTGCTGCGCTGGTACGCATTGTTGCGATCCGCCGGCGCGCCGGTCTCCTTCAAATCCATTTTCGAACTGGTCTTTGTCGGTTTGTTTGCCTCCAATTTTCTGCCCTCTACCATCGGCGGAGATGTGGTGCGCCTGGCCGGTGCCGTCATGCTGAGGGTGGATGGCGGCTTAAGCGCCGCCTCGCTGGTTGCTGACCGTTTGATTGGTATGGCCGGCATGACGGTGATGCTGCCGGTCGGCCTGTCCAGCGTGCTGGGTAAAACCGCACTTCATGCAGCTGGTTTGTTCAGCTCGCTGCTGCCTTTACCGGCACGTTGGCGCGAGAAATTGCGCGGTTTCATTACTCAGGTTTTGATCAGCCTGCAGCACTGGCTGAAACATCCGGCCGGGCTGGGTGCGGCGTTTGTGGCAACCCTGGGTCACATGGCTTGTACTTTTCTGAGTGTCTCTCTGCTCTTGAATGCCCTCGGTTCACCGCTTGACTTCTGGCAAATTGGCGGCTTATGGAGCCTGTCCTACTTTATCACCTTACTGCCGGTTTCCATCAACGGGCTGGGATTGCAGGAAGTTTCCATTTCCTATCTCTATCACACCTTCGGCGGCGTGCCGTTGGAAAACACCCTCACCCTCAGCCTGATGATGCGCCTGTTGTTCGTCGCAGCCAGCCTGCCGGGCGCGTTCTTTCTGCCGTTACTGGCAAGTTTGAGAAATGTAGAAACCGCAAACCACCAGTGACCAATCCAGAAGGAGGCCTGTCAATCTTCGGCAAGCACGGCCATTGTTTCGCCTTCTTCAACAAACTGCTCTGCCAGCAATTTGTCAGGGATTGCATCCGGCAGTTCATTTTCCAGGTTTCGGATGCGCGGATTCAGAAAAGCAAAGGCAGTCGCCACCATCAACAGAATGCCAGAGATCACAAACATCAAGCCGATACCCCGCCCGGCGCCTGCCCCGATCAGCATGCCGGGCAGGCCTTCTGCAAGCACCCCACCGGGGCGCATCAGCGGTTCGAATACCTGATCGGCCAGCGGACCTGCCAGCAAAAAAGCCAGCGGCATGATCGAGCGGGAAATCAGGCTGCGGATGGCAAATACCCTGCCCTGCACATCGGGGGCAACTTTGGTCTGAAAGATCGCCTGACTTAAACCCGAAGCAATCGGAACCGAGAAAAGGAATACAAAGAAACCGGTCGCAATCCAAAACGGGTTGGCCCGCAGGCCGATAGCCAGAACAGCCACACTTCCCAGCCCAATAAAACCCAGAACGCCGAAAATCCGCCGCTTTGGACCGCCCCACACCCCCAAAACCAGACTGCCTGTCAGCATGCCAAAACCGGTAGCCGTCTGAACAGCACCCAGTACCGCCGGGGTAGAAAACGAAAGCACCAGCGGGCCGGTCAGGACACTTGCAAGGTTCAACAGAAAATTGACCAGCGCAAAGTACAGCAGTAAATTGAACAAACCCCTGCGCTGCCGCAGGTACTGCCAGCCGAACAAGGCATCCCGCCAGATTTTACCCCGTCCATCCTGTTCAATCTGGCTGGTCAGCGGCGGCTGGGGAATGCGCACGATCAGCAAAGCACCGACTGCAAAAAAGTAGGTGAGGAAGTCAATCAGAACAATGCCTCTCAACCCAATCACACCGAAGAGAATACCCGCCAACAGCGGTGCAATCAGCATCTCCATAGATTGGGCTACCTGCATCAAACCGCTGGCGCGGGCCAGATCCTTTTTCGGCACCAGCATGGTGATCGAGGCAGTGTAAGCCGGCTCCTGAAAAGCAGCGAACAATGAACCGGCCAACGCTACCAGATAAATATTCCAGATTCGCAATGAATCGCTCATCACCAGAAACACGACCGCCAGCGTGACCAGCGCATTGCCGGTATCCGCCAGAATCATCAACCAGCGCCGGTTCCAGCGGTCTGCCAGCGAACCCGCCAGCGGTGTCAGTAAGATACGCGGTAATGTGCCAAACAAAACCGTAATGGCAAATGGGGTTGCCTGACCGGTTTGCTGGTAAATCCACACTCCCAGCGCGAAACTGGTGAGACCAGAACCGATAATTGAAATCACCTGGCCAATCCAGATGACCAGAAAAGTGCGCATGTTGCGCGGTTGCAGGTCGGTGTTCATCATTGCTCCGGGGTGCCTGGTTGACTTTCGGCAGGAAAATAAAAACTGGGGTAAAAAGCAATCATCAGGGAATAGGACTGATTGTCCTGCGCTTCTTTTTCATCGGACTGCTCAAATTCCTTGAGCAGTTCTTCAATTTTGGTTAGCAGACGGGCAGCCTGTTCATCGCTTAAATTTGACCGGAGACGATTCAGTACCAGCCGGCGGGGTTTGGGAGGTTCTCCCTGCTCCAGCGCATAGAGACGGGCTTGCAGACTGCGCAGCAAATCTTCACGGGTGGCATCAATCGTATCCCGTACAATGCTCAGGAGTTGCTCATTATGCTCTCCGGATGGGAAAGAAAACAAATTGGGATCTACATCAATGGTCGGTGAAGTAACAGCGTAGATTTTTTCAATCAAGTTGCCTACCTGACGGGTTTCCTGGACGAAGATGAAGCCGAATTTTTCAAGCATATTGAAGTGGTAATATAACTTACTGGCGCTCATGCCCAGTTTTTCGGCTACCTGCCGCACCGTTTGCGATTGATGAAGCAAGGCTTCAAAGATTTGGGCGCGAATCGGGTCGGAAATGACCCGCATGGTCTCCATATCGCGGATGACAAACGCCGGGGAAGAAGATTTTTCCATTTGACATTCCTTTATCGCCAAAATAATTTTTTGCGTTAAAAAACAGTATAGCGATTTTTTCTATCCTGTCAAGATGAAATAGCCGAAAAAAGTACTGTTTTTTTCTATTATTGGCGAATTGGATGGAACGATGGATGGGTGTCTGTGATATAATCAATAATAGAACAATTTTTCTATATTCAATCAGCAAGGAGAAACCGCATGTCCCATTCTTCCTCTTCCAATGGTTTATCGGTGGTAGCCCTGATCATCATGCTGTTTCTGCTGTTCAACCTGTTTCATGACCGCCAGACGGCCAGCGCCACACCGTTGAGCAATCCTCCCACCCCTCTGCCCACC
>NZ_JBRCOK010000152.1:0-40119 GCF_053501535.1 Bellilinea sp.
GATCGCCATCATTGTCACGACCACATCCGAATTGGATTGACCGGCGACGATTGAGTCCAAAATACCGAACACGAGTGCGAACAGGGTGATCGGCAGGGAGTAAACAAACCCAATGATAAAGGCGGAAAAACCACGGCCCAAATCACCGCCAAAGTCTACATCGGGAAGGGGTTCGGGGTGGCGGTCAATCACCCGTTTGGTAACGTTCAACGACCAGCCAATCAGCACCAGTTGACCGAGGATCGGGATCAGCGAAATCAGTGCGACAATGCCAACTTTGCGCAGCCAATCCTTGTCCTGAAACACATATGAAAATGCCAGACCAAAATCCATTGTTTTTCTCCTTATCTATTGAATGAGTGCGGGGTAATTGATTCCTGTTGGGTTTACTATACCTTCTTTTTGATGAGGTGCAATGCCTGTGCCATGACAAAATGGAAAGGTCTTTCATCCGGCGGCTGGCTGAGCATTGATGCGGTCAAAGTAGTTTTTGACCAGGGCATCGTTGTAAAAGACCAGCGCCAGAATGCCGACGATCATTGCTATGGCATTGCCAAAGGCGATGCACAGAATTTCCAGGATAGCGATGGTTTGAGAAAACTGCACCGGAACAGGCGGGTTTGCCAGAATTTTTAGCGCGTAGAGGACTTCAAAAATGCCCAAAATTGCCGGCACAAAGGTAATTGGCGCGCAAATTAAGCCAATTCCCAGGGTTCCCAGTACGACGGTGGCAGTGATTCCCAGCCCGGTCAGAATATTGATGATACCGCTGACCAGAGTCATCACTCCCAGTGCGGTAACCAGGCCCGGTTTAACCATCGCGGTTGAATAGGTTGATTGAGGATTTTGTTCGATCATTTTACGCTCCAATCCTGTTGAATTGTGAAGTGTACCCATGTGGGGTAAATCACAATTCATTTACGTGACCCCGTTGAAAAAGTTGCAAATTGTTCCACGGACTGCGTGCGCAGGGGGGTTAAAAATGATCGAAATGATCAACCTTGAGAACAAAGATGACTGCCCGGCTTTCTTTGCTGTCCGGCGGCTGGGGCGGCAGCGCTGCCCGAATTTGATCCAGCGCGTGCTGCAGCTGGTCATCTTCCACACCGATCATCAGGGTTGTTCTGCCCCGCCGCAGAAATCCGCCGGTGGATGCAATGCCGGTTACGCGGAAATTGTGCGAGGTGAGCGCCTGTGAGACCGCGTCGCTGACGGTATCGGGAACGATGGCAAGGATGAGTTTCATGGCTATAACTCCTCGTAATGTTCAATTTCCATTTCAAAAATCGTTGCCCCGCCGATGGTGATTGGCGTGGGGGTTGGAAGGGGCAGCGGGGCGCTTTCCAGCGGAACGGCAATGTACTCCACGCGTTGACGGCAGGTTTCGTGCAGGGCATCCAACGCCTGCTGGCGACGGCTGCTATGCAGGGCAATCAGCAGGGTGGCATTGCGCCTGCCGAGAAAACCCCCATAACTGGGCAGGCGGGTAACCGGGAAGCCCAGCTCCATTAACGCAGCTTCGGCGTTTTCGGCATCCTGCGCTTGAACGACAACCCACATGCACAGGTCAGGGGCCGGGGAGGTTTTATCTTTTTTTGCCATATCATTCTGCTCCTTTCGTCCTTTGCGCTATGGATTTGGCGGAGTCAATAAAATTTCCTGAGGGGAGTTTCCATCATAGACTACAACCTGACCATTGGCGAGGGTAATGCGAGTGGAATCGGTCAGAAATGTGAGTGTGATTCTCCGATATTGTACTGTAACTGGAAAAGAAAAGGGGTTCAGATGGGTGAGAATAATGCGCTGATCGCTCAACAAGCGTAGACCCATTAAGCGCAGGAAAAAGCCCAGCGGAGCCGCCCCGCTGAGGACATTCTGTTCGCCAATTCCCTGTCCGCTGATGGGGTGGTAGGCAGCTCGAAAGGCATGGTCTTTTTTTAATGACTGGATGATGGCTTTCATCCAGCTTTCAAACAGGTTGACCGCTTCGATCAGGTAGCCATAACGAATCAGCCCCTCGCCGATCAATACATTCCACGGCAGCACAACCGGTGGGTTTTGCCCGCCGCCCTGTTTTGCACTCCGAATCGGGTGGCTGAGCAGACCGAAGGGCTGAAGGTAGCGGCTGCGCAATGTTTCCCTGACCAGCCGGTCGGCGCGCTCCGCCGAGGGGATGCCAGCCCACAGGGGTAAAAGCAGCGAGATATCCTCATCCAAAAAGTCTATGGTGGCCAATTTGGCTGTATCGCCCGGGTGAAGGTTGATTACCTCAACCAAATCAATAAAGGAGAAAACGGTTTGGCTGGTAAATCTGCCGCTGCCATGCAGCCAGCTGACTTTCTGGGGGGTAATTTCCTCTTCCAGGGGGTTGCCAAAAGAATCGCGTCCTCTTATGCAGATGTGAATGCGGCGGGTGAGTTCGGTCTGGGTTTCCAGTTGCAGCCGCAGCCGCGCAGGTGGATTCAGTGAGGCCTGGAGGGGATATTCACCGCGGGTGTCGAAGGTCAACAATACCTCTCCGCGGCTGACGGAGTGGGTTTGCGCGTCGCGATGGGTGTAAATTCCTTCTTCCTCATGCCACATCCCTTCGACCAGATCGCCCAGATGCCTGGAATGGGCTTTGAGCCATTCCTGATCGCCTTCTTCACCCAGCAGGGAAGCCATTTTCAGCAGGCAGGCGGCTTCGCTGAATAACATTGCTGCCAGCGCGGGGGTTTCGACAAGGGATGGTTCAACCCCCTGATTGGGTGGGAAGGTTACATCGAAGAGGGGTGAAAATTCCAGGCCGGATTGGTAAGGGTGTTCCCATTCCGGAAATCCATCCTGGTCACGGTCATGGGCAGGTGAAAACCAGGCGCGGAAGAAAGCCATCAGGCCGGGATAGACCTTTTTCAACCACTCCATGTTCGGGCGGATCTGGTAAACCTCCCAGGCCAGTTGAGCCAGTAATGGCTGCGCCATGCGCCGGCTGCGCTGACCCGCCAGTCCCGGCTTCCAGTCCACCTGACCTCGCGAATCGGCGGTGGAGAGAAAATTTTCCACCAGAGCGGTAACCCGTTCCGCCATGCCCGGCAGAATCAGGCGGCTGAGATACCAGCAGTCCAGCGTGGTTACGCCGTTCCACAGGGCATTGTAATCACTACCGTCGCCGCGCAGCGAAAAACCCTGATCCGGCTGGCGGGCAAGCACAAAGGAAGGGTTGGGCAGGTGGGCGCTGGCCGGGAAAAAGAGAGAAGCCGCCAGACGCTGCGAAAGCTTGAAGACAGCATCCCATTCCGGGTTGCCGGTGGTGATTTCCACACATTCACTGCGGTGGGTCAGTTGAATGCGGGCGAGGTCGGCTTCCCACGGGCGGGCGCATAACTGGCGGGCAAGTTCGTAACTTTGAGCGGTATCCGGCAGACTGACCAGCGCCCAAACAATTTGGCGCATACCGCCGGGCGAAAGGCTGATCTGCTCGGTCAGGCAGGGGTAAGGGCCGCCCCCGGCGCGCAACCCGCCGGTGATGAAACATACCGGTGCAAGGCCGTCGGTACGACCCTGTAAGACCGGATGAATGCCAAATTGCACGACCTTGATTCCTTCACCTTCTTTCAATGGAGTGAGCAGACCGCACCACTCAAAGGTGAAATTTTCGCCAAGCACGGAGGGGTTGTGAAAAGTAAACCGCCCCCCGATGGCCTGTGAACTGAACACGCGATACTCGGCAGTCACATCCAGTCCGCCAAAGGGTGAAAAACGCACCTCAATGTCGTTGGGAAACAAGCGGGTTACGCGCGGCGGCTGGAAGAAATCGGCTGGCGCACTGATGACTACATCCTTGCGCAGAAAGCGCGGAAAAAGCCGCATTGCGCGTACCCGCAGTCCATAGGTGGTGAAGAGCGTTAGCGCTTCCGGCTCATTGCCTTCAAACGACAGCTGCCAGATGTGGTCATTCAGATAATCAACGGGAGAAATTCGCGCATCTGCGCATAAAGTCAACATCAGCGGATCGTTCAATCCGAGATTCCAGGTTCGCATACTTTCATTTTACCTGACTTGTGCTCAGTTTTATTGTGCTAGAATGAAAATGAAAGCAATGAACTTTCTGGTACAATGCTTGCAGCGGTTGTAAGCAGCACCGTTGGTGGGAAGGGAAGTCTCTTTTCCCCCTTGCAACGGTTGAAGAGCAACTTTGATTAAAAGAAACGCAATCTTGTAACCAAAATTTTGCAGAATGAAGATGAGCGAAGAACCGAAAGAACCCCAGGAAGAAAAACGAGTGGAAGATACCCAGCCGACTCAGCCGGGCGAACGCCTGCGCCGTTTGGTGGCTTCTGCCAATGATGGTGATTCATCGGTGCTGAGCGGTGCAACCAGCCCGCTGCGCACCCCGGCTCAGCCTCCAGCCGCCAAGGAAGAAAAGGGTGACCAGAGCGATGAAGCCGCTGCAGCCGGCAGCGAGCGTCACCCAACCGGAGAACCGGAAGAAACCGCTGGCTGGTTTGGTGAAGATTTAGAACGGTTGGAGAAAGGCGAACTACCTGCCGATACGGCAGCGGTGAGTCGCCATCCAACCGGTGCACCTGAAGAAACCGGCGGATGGTACGGCGAGGGTCTGGAAGAACCTGCCCCGAAACCGGCCGGAGAACCTGACCAAACCCGTCCAGGCGCAGCGCCGCTGCCAACCCTGCCGCCCGACCAGCAGGCCACCCGCGTCAGCGGGGGCGGGCAGCAGCCTCCACCACCACCCCCATATGGTAAAACCAGCGCTGAATTACCCCGCCGCGTCGAAGAAGTTGACCCGGATGCCACACGGGTAACCCCGGCAGCCTACCAGCGCTCAACCCAGAGCGGGCAACGTCCGCGTCCGGCTGCACAAAGCCGCACCCAGCGCCCCGCCGCGGCAGCCCCGCCGCCAGCGGTTTCGCCCGCCGGCCGGAGTATTTCGCCTGCTTCTCAACCAAAGCCGAATGGCTGGAAGAAGCCGGTTGGCTGTCTGCTGCGGGCGTTGATTGGATTGCTCTTTCTGGTGGCGATTGTAGCAGTGTTGATTGGTTCGTTTCTGGTAGTGCGTTACTTTTCCATTGCCGCCAGCTTGCCGAGCATTGAGGACTTGCCCGGCAAAGCCTCTCAATTTGAAACCACCCGCCTGCTCGATCGCAACGGCAACCTGATTTATGAAATTATTGACCCCAATGCCGGACGCCGTACGTATGTGCCTTTGGAGAAAATCTCTCCCTACCTGATTGCGGCGACGATTGCCACCGAAGACAAGGATTTTTACACCCACCCCGGCTTTGACCCATGGGCGATTGCGCGTGCCCTGTGGCAAAACTACACCACCGGCGAGGTGGTATCCGGCGCTTCGACCATCACTCAGCAGCTGGCGCGGGCTTTACTGCTGGCTGATGAACGTTACGAACAAACGGTTGACCGCAAAGCACGCGAGATTGTCCTCGCTGCGGAAATTACGCGGCGGTACAGCAAGGAAGAAATTCTCGAACTGTACCTCAATGAGAATTACTACGGCAAACTGGCCTACGGCGTGGAAGCCGCTGCCGAAACCTACTTCAACACGACGGCTGATAAACTGACCCTGGGTCAGGCGGCTTTTCTGGCGGGGATTCCGCAAGCGCCTGCAATTTATGACATCGAATCCAACCGGGAGGCGACTCTGAATCGCTTCCGCACGGTGGTGGTCCTAATGTACGAACTGAGCCGCGAACGCAACTGCATTGAGGTCAGCACTTCACTGCGGCCGGTGTGTGTGGATGCCCAGGCAGCCGCCGAAGCAGTGCGCGAAATTGAAAATTACAACTTCCAGCCGGCACGCCAGGTTTACCGCTTCCCGCACTGGGTGGATTACATCCGCGCACAGCTGGAAGAGCGTTATGACCCGGCCACCATTTACCGTTCCGGCTTCACGGTCTATACCACCCTTGACCCGTCACTGCAGGAAACTGCCGAGCGTCTGGTGCGTGAACAGGTTGCTCAGCTGGCGGGCAACAACGCCACCAACGGCGCGCTGATCGCGATCCGCCCATCCACCGGGGAGATTCTGGCGATGGTCGGCTCGCCGGATTTTTACAACTCCGCCATCTCCGGGCAGGTCAACATGGCAATCAGCCCGCGTCAGCCCGGTTCGGCAATTAAGCCATTGACCTATGCGGCAGCCTTTGAAAAGGGCTGGACACCGGCTACCCTGATCTGGGATGTGCCCAGCGAGTTTCCGCCTTCCGGCGACCCGAACGACCTGCGAGACCCCTACCGCCCGATTAATTACGATGAGCGCTTTCATGGGCCGGTAACGGTGCGGACAGCGCTGGCCAATTCCTACAATGTGCCAGCGGTCAAGGCACTGCAATTTGTCGGCATCTACGATAACCCGGCCACACCCGCCCAGGAAGGTCTGATTGCCTTCGCGCGTCGGTTGGGAATCACCACCCTGACGCGCCCGGATTACGGCCTTTCGCTGACCCTGGGGGGTGGGGATGTTTCGCTGCTGGAATTAACCGGAGCTTACAGTGTGTTTGCCACAGGCGGGCGGTTGATTCCCCCGGTGGCAATTACGAAAATTGTGGACTTTCAGGGAAATACGGTGTATGAGTACAAACCACCGGCGGGTGAACAGGTGATCCGCCCGGAACATGCTTACCTGATCAGTTCCATCCTTTCCGATAATCAGGCGCGCGCCCCCATGTTTGGGGTTGACTCGGTACTGAACATTGGCTTCCCGGCGGCGGTCAAAACCGGCACGACCAATGACTTCCGCGATAACTGGACGGTGGGGTACACCCCCGATCTGGCGGTTGGGGTGTGGATCGGCAACGCCGATTACACCCCCATGGTCAACACCACCGGTTTGACCGGTGCAGCGCCGATCTGGGCGAATTTCATGCGCACTGCCATTCAACAGATTACCGGGGGTAACCCGACTCCGTTTGCCCGCCCGGCCGGCGTAGTGGACCGCGTGATTTGCGCCATCTCCGGCACCGAACCCTCTGAGTTCTGCCCGCTACAGCGCAATGAAATCTTTGCTTATGATCAGCCGCCCCTGCCAAAGGAGGAGGACCTCTGGAAGAAGGTGCGCATCGACACCTGGACGGGGCTGCTGGCTTCATCGGCTTGCGCCGATTTTGTGGAGGAGAAATTTGCGCTGAATGTGACGGATAAAAGCGCCGTCCGCTGGATTCTGGAGACCTCGGAGGGACAGCGCTGGGCCGAGCAGATGGGCTTTCAGCAGCCAATTTTCTTCACACCTGAGCGCGAATGCACGGTCAACGACCAGCGCCCCCTGATTTTGTTCGCCGGCCTGAGCGAGAATCAGACCATTACCCGTTCACCGCTGGAAATTTACGCCCTGATCAAAGTGCCGGAAGCGTATGAAGACTATCGGCTGGAATACGGAATCGGCGACGAACCGGCCGAGTGGAAAGAGTTGTACCGCGGCGGGCCGCAGTCCGATCAGCCGCAGTTTCTGACCGATTGGGATTTGAGCGAGGTGCCGCAAGGGAGGGTTACCCTGCGCATTGTGCTGAACAGCCGGCGGGATACCTATGCGATCCGCACCATTCACCTCAACATTCAGGTGCCAACCTCTACACCCACCCCAACCCCGACGGTGACCGTAACCCCCACCGTTACGGTGACGCCGACCAGCACGCTGACACCCAGCGTCACACCTACTCTGCCGCCGACGGTTACCCCAACACCCAGCGAAACGCCGACGCCCTGATTTCAGAACATTCTCATCTGAACGGCGTCCTCCCACTGCGGGGGGTCGCCGTTCAGCAGGTCTTCCCATTGACCGACGGAGAGGTGAGGATATTCGCTCAGGTAACGAAGGTGGCGGAATTTGAGCAGGCGCCAGCCTTTTTGGTAGGCTTCATTCAAACGGGGATCGCGGCGTAATTTGTAACCCAGCAGGCCGGTGCGTCCGCCCGGCAGTACCAGTACACAGCGTTGGGGGGGTACGCTTTGCGGCTGAAATACATACGGGCTGATGATGCTGCTCGCCAGCAAGTAGAAGAGATAAACCGATTCACCTTTTTCATTCAGCCAGCGGACGGGCTGTTTGCCATCCACGCGGTAGCCCATTTTTTCGCCAATTTGCTGGAGGCTGCGCAAGGCGTTGTTCAAGTCCGCCCGGCGGCGGGCTGGATCATCCTCGGGGCGCAGCTGCCAGTAGTGCGGTTGACCGCTGATCGGCTGGGCATACGATTCCAGCACCGCTGTGATCAAGGCCTGAGATGGCACCAGCACTCCCGGATAGAGCGGGTAAAGGCTGGTTTCCAGTTCGCTGCGCTGGGTGGTGGGGTGTTGCACCAGCCGCCGGACAATCTCTTTTTCGAGCCGGTCGGCGAGGGGCAGGTTGGCCTGATTGGCTTCGCTCAGCCACCATGAGCCGCTCTCTTCGCCCTGACCATGGGCTGCGTAACGCACAAAAAGTTTGCGATCTTCCAGTACCTCAGCCAGCAGGGCTTGCAAACGGGTGAGTAAATCGGGTGTGATTTCTACCACCCGCCGCGGCAGCAAACTGCTTTCCATTAATTCGCACAAAGCGACTGCAAACAGGCTCAGGTAGCGGGCCGGTTCGCCGCGTTCTTCCAGATACCTGCGCAGCGCGCTTTGCAGCAGCGGTTTTGGATTGGATTTGGCGCGCACGGGCGGCGCGGTTTGAGCGGACTGCCAGTGGAATTGAGCCAGTTCGCTTTCACGCTCTAGTGCCAGGCCTTTCAGCGAGAAGCCGGCTACCAGCGGGCCGAGAAAGGCAGCCAGCAGGAAACCGGGTGTGGTTTCGCTGGCGAGCGCAAAGAAGGGCGTTCCCTCTGAAATCTGGCGGGGCAGTTCGCGCAAAGCCCGTTGAATGGCGTTGGACATCCAGTACCAGTCGTAGCGCCGCCGTTCCAGCGCGCCGCGCAGGGGCTGGACGGCTTCTCTGCCCCACAACCAGCCCGACCAGAGCGCGCAAAGGGTCCAGAACGCCTGATTGGGACGCGGCAAAATGCTGATCACTGCCGCCGGTTGATTTTGCATCGTTAAGGAAGGCAGTTCGGAAATCCGTCCGCGAAAAAGGCAGATGCCCGGCTCGGAAGGCAGTTGAGGATAAACCGAGAGCGGCACAGGCTGAGAAGCCGAGCACCACAGCGAAACGGCATTTTCCAGAGCCAGCCAAAGGTTGTTTTCGCGGAACTGGGCCGGTACGGTCAGCTGGCGCGGGCGGGGGCGCAAAGCGGGGTACTGCCAGAGGGTGTTGCCTTCGTCGCAAACCTGAATCAGCAGTGCGGTCAGCAAACGCCGGCGTTCTTCCGACAAGGGTAAAGTTTCCACCTTGTTGATGAGGGTCGTCAGGACATACAGGGGCCGCGGCAGGTAGGTTTTCAAAGCTTCGTTGACCTGTTCGCGGGTAACGGACGACTGGTCGCCGATCACTCGCGAAAGGGCGCGGGCACGGTGCAGCGCATCATTGCCGGGCAGGTTGAGTTTTTCCACATCCAGCGGGGTAACCGGACGTTCTCCCTCATCCCCGCAGTGCAGGCAGCGGTAAATCCGGCTGACCAGTCGCAGCGGTTCGTTCTGCCAGATGAATGCCTGCGCCGATACCAGTTGACCACAGGCGGCGCAGGGAGTCTGGTAAAGGCTGAGGATATGCCGTTCCAGACGTTCTTCGCCGCGTTTGCTGATTGCCAGGGCCGCCAGGGCCGCCTCGAACTCGCTTTGAGGCGGGGCAGCCGCAAGAATTTCCAGCATGAACGAGAGAATCGGGTTGTTACTGGTAATCAGGATGCGATACCCGGCACGGGCGGCTTCCAGCGCCAGTTGAGGATGTGCGCCAATCGGGTCTAAGATCCATGCTCCTGCCGGGAGGGTCTGTTTGAGCCATGTTTCAATGATCCCGGCGGGCAGCAGCGGCAAATACCGCCCAAGCGGCAGGAGAGGCGCTTCACTACGTCCGCCAATGAAAGGTTGCTCCAGTACACTCATCTTGAATTCAGTATACGAATTTAAATCTTAAAAATCCAGATGTTAATGAAAATTGGCTATTAACTTGATCTTAACTTGTTCTTGAAAAGAATTAAATCTTTGCTTGTTAAAATGAATTCAAAAAGATTTAACCGCTCAGAACTGGATGGGTAACCGCATGCCCGAAAATGATCTCCAACCTGTATTCGATGTGAATGATTTGCAAACCATGAAGGTGCTGGTCTCGCGTTTGCGCTTGAAAGTGCTGCGGGTGTTGATTGAGCAGCCTTGTACAATCCGTGAGGTGGCCCGCGAATTGAATATCCCTCCCAACCGCCTGTATTACCACTTTGGTCTGCTGGAACAGTGTGGGGCAATTCGAGTGGTGGAAACGCGCTTGATCGCCGGGATTGTGGAAAACCGCTATCGGGCGGTGGCGCGCAAATATGACGTCCGCCCTGATCTGTTGAATGAGGAATTGGGAGAGATTTCTTCTGCGTCAAAACAGCCTTTTTCATCTTCGATTGAACAGGAACAATCCGTATAGGCCTGTTTTCCTCTGGTCTAATCCGCGAAAATCACAGATAATGGGGGATGTTCTGGATGACTCTTGTTAAGCCGAATTGGAACTCCACAGAAACGAGGTAAACCGTGATGAATACCTATCTGAATGCCGCCCGGCAAGGCCGCAATGAGGTCTGGCGATATGGGGTGGTGATTCTCGCCGTGATTGTGGTGACTTTCACGGTGCAAATTGCTGCTTCCATCCCGTTTATCCTCATTGAAGGTACCACCGATATTTTCCAATTTTCGCCGCTTTCTTTGTTGATTTTGACCATGCTGCCCTTCCCATTCGCCGGGCTGACCGTTTTTTTGGGAGTGGCTTTTCTTCACCAGCGGCCTCTAAAATCCCTGTTTCGTCCGGTGGGCGCATTTCAATGGAACAGGTTAATTCTTTCGGCGGGGGTATGGTTTGCACTTTCTGCCTGTGCGGATGTGGTATTGGCGGTTCTGCAGCCGGGTAATTATGTGTGGAACTTCAATTTGATGGAGTGGCTGCCGTATTTCCTGGTTGCCCTCCTGCTCATCCCCTTGCAGACATCTACAGAGGAAATTTTGTTCCGTGGTTATCTGGCCCAGTGGATGGGCCGGTTCGGCAAAGGTTTATGGCTGCCGTTGCTGGTGCCTTCCATCCTGTTCATGTTGCTGCATGGTGCCAACCCGGAAGTGGGCACTTATGGGTTATGGTTCACCATGCCCTTTTACCTCAGCATCGGCTTGCTGCTGGGCTGGGTGACCCTGCGCAGCGAAGGGCTGGAGCTGGCGCTGGGGCTGCACGCTGCCAACAATTTATATGCTGCGCTGGTCGTCACCTTTCCCAGTTCTGCCATTCCCTCGCCGGCGCTGTTCCGTATTCAGACCTATGATCCGGCAGCCGGGTTGATCACCTTTGCGGTAATGGCGGTGATTTACCTGCTGGTGATGAACGGCCTGCGCCTGACGCGCCCTGTGCAGGTGCTTGCCAGCGTGTTGGCAGGGTTTGCACTGCTGGCCGGATCGGTTCAGCCGGTTTTGGCAAAGTCGTATTTCGCCGAACGTTTCGATGTGGAGATTAATCTGCAACCGAACGGGGATCTGCTGGTGACCGAAACAGTGGCGTTCAATTTTGAGGGCGGGCCGTTCACCTTTGTTTTTCGGGACATCATCCCGAACGAACTGGACCGGCTGGAGTTTGTTTCGGCGCGGATGGATGGCACAGTTCTGCCGAGGGGTAATCAGGCCGGTCAGGTGGAGGTCGGCCAGGACGGCGATGCGTTGAAAATTGTCTGGCATTTTGAACCGGTCAACGATTCGCAGCATGTGTTTGAACTGACTTATTGGGTGGTGGGGGCTGTGCGTCAGACCAATCAGGGCGATGGGCTGGTATGGAAGGCCATCCCCCCGGAGCATGAGTATCCAATTCAATTCAGCGATATCCGTCTGATTTTGCCAGCCGGAATAACCCCCACCCAACCGGTAAAACTGCGCAACCAGCCGATTGAACCGTTTGAAGATGGCGGAACAATTCTTTTTCGATTGAAGGATATACCGGCCGATTCCGAACAGGTTGTTGAGGCTTATTTTTCACCCGGCAGTCTGATTCAGCAGCCGCCGCTGTGGCAGGCTGCCCGGCTGGAGCGCGGGCGTCAATTGCGGGCAGGTCTCCCTTACGCTGTGGGGCTTGCCGGTGGAATTGTGTTGTTGTGCGGGCTGGCTGCCAGCCGTGTGCGGCGGCGTTATGAGATTGAGCCAGCCAGCGTGATTCCGCCCGGCATAATCAGCGAACCGCCGGACGAACTTACCCCGGCAGCTGCCGGTTATCTGCTCAACAACGGGCGCAGCACGGTTTTGCATTTGTTTGCCGTCCTGCTGGATTGGGCGCGCCGCTCGTGGATCAAGATGGAATTCATGGAAGGCAAGGGCCTGTTCAAGGCCCGCGATTTCCGCCTGTATCCGCTGGAGCGGAGAGCCGCCAGTGAACATGAGTCGTTTATCCAGGAATTGGTTTTTCCAGCGGAAGTTTCTGATCAGCGGTCAGAGATCTTTCTGAGCAAAGTTGGACAGCTTTTGTTGAGCAAACAAAACCAATTCAATCGCCTGCTGACCCATGATCTGCTCAGGCAGGGGTTAATCCGGCAGGAGGCCTTGCAAGAACGAACCCGGTTGAACCGCATTGCTTCTTTCCTGTTTTTCTTTGGTTTTACTGTGGCTGTGGCGGGTTCGGTCTTGATCGGCAGCAAATTCCTCACGCCTTTTATCGGGGTGTTGCTGTTGGGGGTGGGGCTGGGATTGATTGTGGGGGTACTCTTATTGTGGGTAAGTGCAGCAAAGCTGAATATTTTTACACAGGCCGGTCTCATCCGCTTCCAGCGCTGGCAGTCGTTTCGCAATTATTTGCAAAGCCTGACGAAAAAAGAAAACAGCACCTTGCTGCGCCCTGAATGGCTGGAATCGTTTTTGCCTTATGCGATGGCCTTTGGTCTGGGCGATCAGTGGGTCAAAGCCTATCGGGATGTTGGCTTGAGCACCATCCTTTCATGGGCATACACCGCCGGTGATTCGGGCATAGATGGTTCCATCCTCACGGCGGTGATTTCGACATCTACCGTTGATGCCAGCGGAGGCGGCGGTGGTGGAGGGGACGGGAGCGGCGGCGGTTCTTCCGGCGCCGGCTAAAGAGCGCCGGCAAAATTAATAAAATTGAAAGCATACCAAAGAAATCATCCCGTGCCGGTGAAACAGGTATAATATCTAAAAAGAGATGATGGTACATGTCTGTCAACTGGTATGCTCTGCAAAGCCACCCGCATAAAGAGGCCGTTCTTGCCAGTCATCTGCAAGAAAGCGGCTTTGAGGTGTTTTATCCCCGCCTGAAAGTCAACCCGGTCAACCCGCGCGCCCGCAAGGTGCGCCCCTACTTTCCCGGCTATCTCTTTGTGCATGTGGATTTGGAAACAGCCGGAATTTCGACCTTTCAGTGGATGCCGCATGCCAGGGGGCTGGTTTCCTTCGGCGGCGAACCGGCGGCCGTACCGGAAAGTCTGATTCATGCCATCCGCCGCCGTGTGCAGGAAATCAATCTGGCGGGCGGCGAGAATCTGGAAGGATTGAAACCGGGCGACGAAGTTATCATTGAACATGGACCTTTCAGCGGGTATGAAGCCATCTTTGATGTCAAACTTCCGGGCAGCGAGCGGGTGAGAGTGTTGTTGAAGATGCTCAGCCGTCAGCAGCTGCCGCTGGAATTGAATGCTGGCAGCATTCGCAAGCGAAAAAAATCCTCCTGAATCCTGTTTTCATCCCCCTAAAAATCTACGAACCTTCCCCATGACTCAACCCTCTGGTAATTCCTCTTCAAAATCCTTTTCAATCCACTGGCGGACGCTTGAACCTCCCCCACGAGGTCGGTCAAACCGGCTGATGGTTGTGGCGTTGACCGGCTTACTGCTGGCGGGCGGTTACGCGCTGCTGGTCAGTGGTCTTAGTTTGGTATTTCAACAGGCGCTGGGCTGGAATTCGCCCTGGTTAAGTGCGGTATTGTTTTTTGTGATGGCGTTAGCGTTCTTCCCGCTTCGTCAGGGATTGGAAAATGCCCTCTTTAATGGCAGAGGTTCTCCGCTGCGCCGTCCGATCCAACGCGCTGAGCTGAGCGAGGCGGTCAGCCGGATGGATACGCTGGATCGGCGTGAAATCCTCATCCGGCTGCGCCGTCAGTTGCTCGAAGAATTTGGAATCGAATCCGCGCACGTGTTTCTGTATGACCTGTTGGGTGATTCTTATCAGGCGGCAGAAGATGAAACAGGTCGAAAGACCAGCGATCTGGTTTTTCAGCCCACCAGTCCACTGGTTGAGCGGCTCAACAAAATCAAGGGTTTTTTGAAACTGGATGAGACGGATGCGGCGCTGATGGACGAACTGCGCAGTGAGCGAGCCCGTTTGAGTCTGCTGAATGCGCGCTGGTTCTTTCCGCTGCCCGGCAACCAGCGTTTGCTGGGCTGGCTGGCGCTAAGTGAGCAAACCTCGGTTGGATTGACTCCAGCGATGCTGGAAGCCATCAGCGGTTTGTGCCGCGAGGCGGCGCTGGCGTTAGACCGCGCCCAAATGGTCAGTGAAATGGAAAATAGTGTGCGCGAGATGAACATTCTCACCCGCGTGGCGCAGGGGGTGAATGTTACGCTCAATCTGGATGATATTTATGAGCTGATTTACGCCCAAATCACCCAGTTAATCCCTGTTGATCAATTCCGCCTGATTCTCAAATCTCCACAGGGAGATGGATTGGTACAGGTCTTTTTCATTGATGGAGAGGAGCGAGTCAGCGAGCAGGAAAATTTGTATCTGCCAGCTGAGCCGAGCCTCGAAAGCGAAGTGGCTGCCAGTGGACGCAGCAGCATCACGGATGATTACGGACGCGAATCGCGCCAGCGGGGATTGCTGCCCCTGACGGATGCCGTGTACGCATGGATGGCAGCTCCGCTAAACGCCGGCGCCGAACCGATTGGCATCATCTGTTTGGGGCGGCGCGATCCTGCCCAGCGGTTTACTGCCGAACAGCTGCGCATTTTGCAGGCGCTGGCCGATCAGGCAGCCGGTGGCATCTTGAAAGTGCGCCTGCTGGCCGAGAGTGAGCGGCGCGCCCGTCAATTGAAAACCCTCAACGAAGTTACCCGTCAACTGACCTCTACGCTCGACCCTGAGCGCCTTTTGAAGAATATCCTGCAAAGCGCGGTGGATATTCTGAATTGCGAAGCGGGCAGTTTATTGATGCTGGATGAGCATACTCAAGAACTTGTCTTTCGGGTGGTGCTTGGGCCGGTAGCCCATGAACTGGAAGGCCAGCGCATGCCCGCCGATAAGGGCGTGGTGGGACGTTCTTTTCAGACCCGTGAGCCGCAGATTGTCAACGACGTGCGCTCTTCTAAGGACTGGTTTTCAAAACCGGACAAGATGACCGGCTTTGTTACCCGTTCGTTGCTGGTGGTGCCGCTGATTGTCAAAGACAATGTGCTGGGGGTAATCGAGGTTGTCAACCGCCAGGATGGTTCCAATTTCAACCTTGATGATCAGGAACTGCTGACCGCTTTTGCTTCCCAGGCGGCCGTAGCCATTGAAAATGCCCGCTTATACACCCTGACCGATCAGGCCCTGGCCGCCAAGGTGGAAGAATTGTCCGTTTTGCAGCGGATTGACCGTGAGTTGAACACCAGTCTGGATGTCAGCCGTGCGATGACGATTACGCTGGAATGGGCCATGCGTCAATCCGGCGCAGATGCCGGTCTGGTGGGGGTGGTTTTACCCGAAGGAGTGCGTGTGGTTGCTTCGCAAGGCTACCGCGATGAATTGAGCCTTTTTGAAAATGATTTGCTGCCTGCAGAACGGATTGGTCTGGGACGGGTTATCGAGCAGCGGCGGGCGATTCGGTCGTATCCGGCAGCCGAACTACCGGCATTATTCAGCCAGGCGTCCAGTCAGGTGTTGATTCCCATTCAACGCGAGCAAAGCGTCATCGGTTTGCTGCTGCTGGAGAGCCGCAAACCCGAAGTCTGTGATGAGGAAATGCTGGAATTCTTGCAGCGGCTGGGCGATCACGCCGCGATTGCGATTGCCAATGCGCAGCTGTACAGCGCGGTGCAGTCTGCCAATGTGGCCAAAAGCGAATTTGTTTCATTTGTCGCTCACGAGTTGAAGAACCCGATGACCTCCATTAAAGGCTACACCGAATTGCTGGCTGCCAAAGCGGTTGGACCGGTCAATGATGCGCAGGCAAACTTTCTTGCCGTGATTCGCTCCAACATTGATCGAATGAATACGCTGGTTTCTGACCTGAATGATTTATCCAAGATCGAAGCCGGCCGGCTGCGTCTGGAGTTTGCGCCGATTCATCTTTCGGAGGTACTGCAGGAAGTTGAACGCTCCACCCGCCGGCAGATCGAAGACAAGCACCAGACCTTTACGATCAACCTGCCGGCCGATTTGCCGCCAGTGTGGGCAGACCGTACCCGTTTGGTGCAGATCCTGGTCAATCTGGTGAGCAATGCCCATAAATACACGGAAGCCGGGGGAAAGATTAACGTAGGCGCTTTGCGTTCCAAAAACGAATGGGACGAAAACGGCCCGGCAGAAGTTGTCCATGTGTGGGTGCAGGATACCGGTCTGGGAATTGCGCCGGAGGATCAGCCCAAAATTTTCCAGAAATTCTTCCGCTCCGAAGATCCAAAAGCCCGTGAAGTACCGGGCAGTGGTTTGGGATTGAACATCACCCGCAGTCTGGTTGAAATGCAGGGTGGGCAGATCTGGTTTGAAAGCGAATACCGACGCGGCACGACCTTTCACTTTACGATACCGGTAGCCGAGCAGTAAGACATGCCTTGACAAGGGAGGAGAGCATGAGTCTGGTCAGCGCAGTGGGGTACAGCAACGAGATCAACGGGCGGGAAGCCGCCCAGCAGGCTGCTCAACAGGCTTTAAAGGGACTTCGCTCCGCCGAGCCGAAAGTGGCGCTGGTTTTTTTCTCTCATCTCTACGACCCGGTTGAGGTAAGGCAGGTTTTGAATGGTCTGTTGGGAGATATTCCCTTATGGGGGGCAACGACATCAACGATTTATGCCGCTGCTGTTCCCCAAAAGATGACGGTGGTCATTTTGGGAGGGGCGTTTTCGCTGGATACCAGCTGGTACGGGCATTATGCCGTTGACCCGCTGGGCAGCGCACTGGAATTGAACGCCCGGCTGGGACATTCCAGAACCAGCCGCCCCTGGCATTCGGTACTGCTGGCAGCCGACGGATTGAAGGGGGAAATTAACACCTTACTTTCTTACTTTGAGCAGGTTTCCATAGAGGTGGGCGGGTTTCTTTCGGGCGCGGGTTTTCCACGCGGAAAGAATTCCCTCTTGGGAGAAACCTACTGCGCCGAAGGCGGCCTTTCGGCATTGTGGTTGGGGTCAGGCATTCGGGTGGGAATGGCTGCCGCCCAGGGTTGGAAGGATAGCGGGGTGTATTTTCGGGCTACCGCCAGCCGTGAACACCGCCTGATGCAGCTGGACGGTCAGCCGGCAGCCGAACAAATTTGCAGCATTCTTGGTTATAGCCCTGCCGAGTGGAGAAAGCCGCCTTTTCAAGAATTGCTGCGGCTTTTCCCGCTGGCTTACCATGAAACGGGGCAGAGCGAAGCCGTACTGGCTGCTCCCGTGGGGGTGGAACAGGATGGCTCTCTGCGAATGAATTTAGCCATCCCTGAAGGCAGTACCTTGCGGCTGATGGTTGGCAATCCTTCTGCCTGTTTGCAATCCTTGAAAACCGCCATTCAGACCGCCAAAGGAATGGCAGGCGGCGGCTCGGCTGGTGGTGTGGGGATGATTTTGGTGGATGTCAGCTGGTTTGAGCTATTCCGCACTCAACCGGCAAAGTTGAGCGGTGCAATCGAGGAAGCAGCGGCTGAAATGCCCTGGATAGGCGTGGCAACCCTGGGGCATATCTGGCGAGGGAGTGAAGTTTCTGCGCCCCTGGCAGGAAATTCGGGTGCATTGGCGGTCGTTTTCAAGGGGGAATCGTAGCGATTTCTTAATCTGAAGAATTTTTCAGAAATCATCTCGACTCAGGAACCTTTTTGATCGTTCAGCGTCTTTATATTTAACCTATTGTTTCGTGTAGCACCTTTTGCTATACTGATTTTGTAACTTTTTTTACTTGATCCAGGAGGGATCGAACCATGAACAACTCACTCACTCTTAAGTCAGGCTGGTCTGTATTGCGTGTGATGATGACACTGATGGTCATCAGTGTATTGACGCTGGCCCTGCCGCTGACGACGGCTCAGGCCTATTCCGGTTATCCGACCTTTGACATAACGGAAGTAAAGAAGGATCAATCGGTCACCATTCAGATCAAAAATCTGCCTCCCAACCAGACCTTTACGGTGCGGATGAACAAAATGGGCACCAAGGGGGTGGGCGGTGAGGTAGCCGGCACCTTTAACTCCGAAAGCGGCGGCAGCAAAAAGCTGACTTTTGATATTCCCGCTTCCCTCAAGGGGTTGAAACTGATTGCGATTCGCATTGAAAGTCCGGCCGGTTACTTTGCTTATAACTGGTTCACCAACGACCCGGCCGGCGCGGATACCGGCACACCCTCCAAGCCCTATACCGGCATCCCAACGGTTGACATTGTTTCGGTCACCAAAGATGACGAAGTGAAGGTCAAGACCAACAACTTCCCGGCGGGTAAAACTTTTACGGTGCGGATGGGTGAGTACGGCACCAAAGGTGTTAACGGCACGGTGGTCGGCAGCCTCGATTCTGGCAGCGGCGGCAAGCTGGAAGCCACTTTCAAAATCCCGGCGGGGTTGAAAGGGAAGGATCGCATTGCAATCCGCCTGGAAGCCAGCGGCGGCTACTTTGCCTACAACTGGTTCTACAACAGCACGGGCAGCGGCGTAACACCACCCCCCAGCGGCACACCTGCTCCCACGCCCATCCCGGGGTACAGCGGTATTCCGACTTTCAGCATCAAGGCCGTGATTCGCGACAGTAAGGTGACGATAAGCGCTAAAAACTTCCCGCCCGACCAGACCTTTACGGTGCGCATGGGCGCTTACGGCACCAAAGGTGTTGGCGGCGTGGTGGTAGGCAGCAAGGATACCGGCAGCGGCGGCAGTTTTGAAGCTACCTTTGATATTCCCGAAAGCCTGAAGGGCAGCCAGCGGATTGCCATCCGCATGGACAGCTCGCAGGGGTTCTATGCCTTCAACTGGTTCTGGAACAATACCTACCCCTAAAAAATAAATATCCTCAAATCCGCCCCTTGCACCGGTCGCAGGGGGCGGATGTTCCATTTACCGCAAAATTGCATCTGCCATGCGAGCAGCCCGCACAATGGGCTGCACATCATGCACGCGCAAGATGTCCGCACCGCGCTGAATGCCAATCACACAGGCTGCCAGCGTTCCTTCCAGACGTTGGTCGGGGGGCAGGTTGAGGGTGTAGCCAATAAAGGATTTGCGTGATACGCCCAACAGCAGCGGAAAGCCCAGCTGCTTGAATTCGTCCAGCCGGCGTAAAATTTCCAGATTTTGTTCAACCGTTTTGCCGAAGCCAATGCCGGGGTCCAGGATGATTTGTTCATCGGCAACGCCGCCCTGGCGGGCAAGATGGACGCTTTCCATCAGTTCCCGACGAATATCCTCTATCAGGTTGTCATATTCCATTCCAACATACCGCCCGCCCAGGCGCTCTTGCAATTGGGCATTGGAAGGCTTGCTGCGGTTGTGCATCAAAATCAGACCGGTTTTGAAGCGCGCTGCCACCTCAGCCATACGCGGGTCGGCGCGCAGGCCCCAAACATCGTTGATCCAGTGTGCGCCTGCCCGCAGGGCTGCTTCGGCAACTTCGGACTTATAGGTATCCACCGAAAGGATGACATCCAATTCCAGGCCGGCGAGCATCTCAATTACCGGCAGGACACGGCTCATTTCCTCGTCCATGCTGACGGGTTGGGCGCCGGGCCGGGTGCTTTCTCCGCCAATGTCCAGTATATCCGCACCGGCGGAAACAAATTCAAGCGCCTGCCGGCGGGCAGTTTGTAAAAGGTCGCCGGTGTTTAGCAACCCATCCCCCGAAAAACTATCCGGAGTAATGTTGAGAATGCCCATGATATAGGTTCGACTACCAAAAGACAGAAATTTCATCAGCACTCCCAGGTCGGCGGGGCGGGTTTACTGGCTCGCGGCAAGCGTTTCGATCATCTTTTCGATGCGCTGACGGCGGGTTTCCGGCCGGCGCGCTTCCTGTACATGATTTACCCAGCGCTGGCGGTGTGATGGCGGTAAGCCATAAAAGATGGCGGCAGCTGCGGCTGAATTTTCCAACCCGGCACGCAGGTCGGCTGGCAGGTTGTACCAACCATCATAGGGTAACAGTTGAAAACCGCCGGGCAGCGTTTGGGGAATGATGCCCTTCAGGTCGGTGTCTTTCAAGAGAATGGTGATACTTTTCTTCAGCAAAGGGTGCAGGAACTGCGGAATCAAATCATGCAAAGGAAGCAAAACGAAGGCGCGTTCATGCAGGCGGGGGTGCGGGATTTGCAGCTCTTTTTCGGAAAAGACCTCCTCTTCATAAAAGAGAATGTCCATGTCAATCAGGCGCGGTCCGTAGCGTACACCTTCATGCCGCCCCATTTGTTTTTCCTGCGATTTCAGGTAATGCAGCAATTCCAGCGGTTGCAGGGCAGTGGCAGTTTCGATGACCATGTTGAGAAAGCGCGGCTGGTCTTCAATCCCCCACGGCGGGGTTTCGTACACGAGGGAAGCGCGTAAAGGCAAGACCAACGGCGGCAGGCTAAAAATTGCCTGCCGTAAATTTTGCAGGCGGTCACCCAGGTTGCTCCCCAAAGCCAGAAAAACCCGTTTCAATCTCATTGCCTTTCAATCAAAAAAGCCAGATGAGGGGATGTTTCATCTATCCATAACCCCGCAGGGGAAGAAAGGGAACGACTTAATTCCAGGCCTGCATGCAGGCGCTCGGTCCAGATGGGTGAAGGCGGCGGAACAAGCGGTTGGGCTTGCGGAAAGACCGCCTGTACTTCAGACTGGGCGTCTTGCGGGTAAGACATCCATCCCAACGGGTTTTCAGGGTCGGCGTGCTGCTCCAGGAAGGACTGCCACAGGGCGAGCATTTTCTGCCAGCCCAAAGCGGCCGGCTGCGGCAGCGGCAGAAAGCGGTATTCAGGCGGCAAATTGAACCTGCCCACGGTGGTCGGGCTGCCCAGCACAGCCGCGATGGTTCTGTCGTGGGAGGCTTTTTCAATCCACAGCAGGGTATGCCGCTGCCCGTTGATTAACTCATTCAGCAGCAGGTGAAATAAGCGCGCCGGATGACTGAGTACGGGCCATTCAAATTGCGCCGGCGGCGGAAAAATGCCCGCATCCAAGGGGGGTGAGCCGTTGACCCAGTGAATTTCCTCAATCCATGCCGGCTGAAAGCCCGACCTTTCCAGTGCAGCTGGCAGTTCGGCGGGTGTTTGCAGCCGAAAGGAGGCGAACCAGTAGGCTTCGCTCATTGACCACGCAGTGCGTTGATCAGGTCGGCCAGCAAACCGTAAGCAGTGGTGTTGGGGCCGGGGTTGTTTTCTACAATTCCCAATCCCGGCAGGACATCCGAATGAAACTCAACGTAGGAACTGGTGCCGTTAATGGCAAACAACGGGCTGCCGGCCGAAACCCGCTGCGGTTTGACCGAGGCTTCCAGCAATTCCTTGCCTTTGCGCCGGGCGGTGCAGACGACCTTCCAGCGTTCGCCGGCCTGTCGGGCTTCGCTCACCATTTCGGGGGTTATCTCGCGGATGCTGCTGCGTTCAACCTGCTGGGGTTTGAGCGGAATGCCCAGCACCACCGTACTGAGCGCAGCGACTTTGATGGCGGCGTCCCAGCCGTCAATGTCCGCGGAGGGATCCGTTTCGGCAATCCCGATGGCCTGGGCTTCCTTGACGGCTTCTTCAAAGGTTTTGCCGTTTTCCATCAATCCTAAAATGAAATTGGTGCAGGAGTTGAGGATGCCCTGAAAGCCATGCACTTCAATGCAGGGTAAAGGCCCACGGAAAAGGGAGAAAATCGGCGCTCCGTCCATGACAGCCGCTTCAAACAGAAAGCGTTTACCCCGCGCAGCTGCCATTTCGGTCAGTTCCTGATAGGCGTGAACAACCGGGCCCTTGTTGGCGGTGATGGCGTGCATGCCCTTGTTCAGGGCGGCTTTGATGTGGTCAATGGCCGGCTGACCGGTGTGATGGTTAACCGGCGAGGTTTCCAGCATGGCCTCGGCAGAACTGGCAAACAGAAAATCCAGCGTGTTTTTGGGGGCGGGCATTTCGGAAAGAATGTCCAGCGATTGCCCGCGGTTGATGACCTCCAACGCGCGGCTCAGGCTGATGCCGCCGGAGCTGATTGCGCTGCCGTGCCGCCCGGTTACGATGCCGGTGACAATGAACTGATAACCGAACTGCTGGGCAATTTGCTGTTCTTTTTCCATCAACAGGCGGGCAAAAGCCTGTCCGACGTTTCCAAAACCAACCAGAGCCAATGCTACCTGTTTCATGGTATCTCCCTTTTTGTGATTTTTATTCTATCTTATCCGTCTTTATGTCAATGGACAAGGGTTACGCAACAGCCGTATAATTTATTCGTCCCTTTGAATATTTTTTGGAGAAGTCATCCATGACAAACCAAAAACGATACCGGGTGCGGCTGGACGAAAGCGGAAAACTGGAGATACCCGCCAGTGTTGCCGAGCGCTTTGGTTTGCGCGCCGGCGAGCAGACCATTCTGGAAGAAAACGGGCGAGAGCTCATCCTCTATCGGCCGGTTACATTCCTGGAAAGGGTCTATGTGGAAGCGACCAATGTGTGTAATTTGCAATGCCGCACCTGTGTTCGCAATGTGTGGGAAGAAGAAGCCGGCTTCATGAGTGGGGAAACATTTGAACACGTGTTGGAAGGGGTGATGTCTTTTTATCCCCGTCCGTCTCTCTTTTTTGGCGGATATGGAGAGCCGCTAGCCCACCCCCGCATTTTTGAAATGATCGCCGGAGCACGTTCGGTTGGGGCAGAGGTGGAACTCATTACCAACGGTACCTTGTTGGGAGAAAGTGCCTGCCGGGCTTTGTTGGATTCTGGGGTCAATGTACTGTGGGTTTCACTGGATGGTGCTACTCCGCAGGGGTACATGGATGTGCGGCTGGGGGATGCCCTCGAACAGATTTTGAGCAATTTGCGTCGTTTCCGTGAATTAAAGCGGGAAAGTGGAGCAGCCACTCAATTGGGGATCGCTTTTGTGGCCATGCGCCGCAATATCCATGAATTACCCCAGTTACTTAAATTGGGGCGTGAATTAGGCGCCGCCTATTTTTCCATCAGTAATGTGCTGGCACACACCCGCGATTTACGCTCGGAGTCGCTGTACGATCATGCCCAGTATGAACCTGAGGCACAGAAAACCAGCCTGCTACCGGTTATCAACCTGCCGCGCGCTGATTTCCCGCCGGAAGTGCAACATGCCTTAGCCGCGGCGATCCACGATGGTTTTCGGCTGGAGATTATCGGCTTGAATCCGCTGCGGACGGGCAACCGCTGTCCCTTCATTGAAAGGGGCAGTCTTTCGGTGCGATGGGATGGTAAGGTCAGTCCCTGTTTGCCGTTGCTGCATACCCATGAGAGTTTTCTGGGAGAGCAGGTGCGCCGTTCCATGGCTTATTTTGTCGGTGATGTCGCTCGTCAGAGTATTGCGGAAATCTGGCGAGATGCGGCTTATCTTGACCTGCGCGAGCGGCTTCAGGATTTTGATTTTTCGCCCTGTGTCATTTGTAATTCCTGCGAGATGGCGGAACAAAATCTGGAAGATTGCTTTGGCAACCTGCAGCCGGCCTGTGGGGGTTGCTTGTGGGCGCAGGGCTTGATCCAATGCCCATGAAACTGGCTTCTTAATGGTTCGATAATCGAATGTTAGACGGTTCTTAAACCAACCAAAGGCTCTTTGTGCTATCCTGATTAAAAAATTTTTTAACCATTCCCAAACAGCGTTATGATGAGGTGTCTATGAATAAAGCAAGAGTCCTTTTTTTGTGTACCGGTAATTCTGCCCGCAGCCAGATGGCCGAGGCATTGTTACGCAAATATGCCGGCGATCATTTTGAAGTTTACAGCGCCGGTTTAGAGCCGAAGGGATTAAATCCTTACACGGTCAAGGTTTTGGAAGAAATTGGCGTGGATACCAGTCAACATTATTCCAAGACGCTGGATACGTTCATGGGGAAAGTCCATTTTGGTTATTTGATTACCGTCTGCAGCAATGCCGAAGAAAACTGCCCGGTCTTCCCCGGCATGGGAAAGCGCATGCACTGGCCGTTTGAAGACCCGGCTGCATTTGTGGGCAGTGAGGAAGAAACCCTGCAAAAGTTCCGTGAAGTGCGCGATCAGATTGATGCCCGCGTGCGCGAGTGGCTGAAGGAGATGGAAATTCCCATTAATTAGGGGATACGGCTGGCTTTGAAAAGCATCGGCAGGTTGGAAAGCCGGTGCTTTTTTATTGGCTGAGGCTGAAGGGTGTTTCGATTGTGTCAAGTCTTTTTGGAGGATTTGTCTTTGATTATCTTTTCGGCTTGTGATAAACTTGCAAGCGTAATCAAGTAGTACTCTTTGGAGAAAAGGGATTCAAAAATAATCATGCCAGTCATCTATCCATTTACTGCCATCGTCGGCCAGGAACGCATGAAGCGCGCGCTGGTTTTGAATGCCGTTGACCCGCGCATTGGCGGGGTTTTGATTCGCGGTGAACGCGGTACGGCTAAATCCACGGCGGCGCGCGCACTGGCAGCCCTGCTGCCTCACGTGCGGGTGGTGGCGGATTGCCGTTTTGGCTGTGACCCGGATAACCCTTCTACCTGGTGCACCGAATGCCGCGAACGCAGCGCGCGCGGCGAGGAACTGCCGGTTGCTACCCGTGCCACTCCTTTTGTCAACCTGCCCATATCGGCAACGGAAGATCGCGTGGTGGGAACACTGGACATTGAAAAAGCCATTCAAAAGGGGGAGCGTGCTTTTGAACCGGGAGTGCTGGCAGCGGCTAACCGCGGGCTGCTCTACATTGACGAAGTCAACCTGCTGGACGATCATGTGGTGGATGTGCTGCTCGATTCGGCGGCAATGGGGATGAATATTATTGAGCGCGAGGGGATTTCGTTCAGCCACCCGGCGCGCTTTATTCTGGTAGGTACCATGAACCCGGAAGAGGGCGATCTGCGCCCGCAACTGCTGGACCGTTTTGCGCTCTCGGTAGAAATTTACGGTATTCGCGATGCCCGCGAACGGGTACAAATCATGGAACGCAATCTGGCGTTCGAGTCTGACCCGGAAAAATTCCGTCAGCAGTGGCTGCCGAAGGAAGAAGAACTTTCGCGCCAGATTGAACGCGCCCGGCGTTTGATTGATCAGGTCAGTTACACCAGCCGCGATCTGCTTTCCATTGCTCAATTGACCG
The DNA here is from genome assembly GCF_053501535.1 of Bellilinea sp. Taxonomy (NCBI): domain Bacteria; kingdom Bacillati; phylum Chloroflexota; class Anaerolineae; order Anaerolineales; family Anaerolineaceae; genus Bellilinea; species Bellilinea sp. The sequence continues at coordinate 25,505 of NZ_JBRCOK010000152.1, forward strand.
CTTCCTTGAACGTGGACGGCCACCGCGCCGATCTGGTCATTCTCAAAGCCGCGCGGGCACAGGCTGCTTTTGACGGGCGGACGGCCATCAACGGACGCGATATTGCGCTGGCTGCCGAACTTGCCCTGCCGCATCGCCTCCGCCGCGGACCTTTCTCGCAGGAAGAAGTGACGATGGAAGAACTGCAAGACCGCATCGAACAGTTACAGGGTGCCAGTTCGACCGGTCAGCGCCGCGAAGAGGTTCAACAAATCGAGGAAGAAAAAAATCAGCAAAAAAAAGTCTGAGTGAGGGAGCGGAAAGTCCGGAAACGCTCCCTCAGGGAACACCTCAGCCCGGACAGACTGAAGATGTCTTTGGCAAACAAAATGCCCAATGGTGGGAAGGCGGTGAGCGGGTTAAGGTGGGTCAATCCTTCGATCCGCGCCGGCTGGATACCCCGTTGGATAAAATGGTGCGCCGCTTTGCCGGGCGGCGCTCACGCACCCGCACGGAACGAAAACGCGGCCGCTATGTGCAATCGCGTCCTTCGTATGGCAAGGCGGACGACCTGGCATTTGATGCGACCCTTCGGGCGGCTGCTCCCTACCAGCGTGAGCGGGAAGAAGACCGCCAGCGGGTGGCTTTTTCGGTGCGCCCCAGTGATTACATGCGCAAGGTGCGGGTGCGCCGCGCCGCCAACTTAATTCTCTTTCTGGTGGACGCTTCCTGGTCCATGGCCGTAGCCGAACGCATGCAGGCCACCAAAGGGGCAATCCTTTCACTTTTGACGGATGCTTACCAGCGCCGTGACCGGGTGGGTCTGATTGTGTTTCAAAAGGACCGCGCCACGCTGGTACTGCCGCCGACCAATTCGGTTACGCTGGCGCAGCGCGCACTGGCGGATATTCCGGTGGGGGGCAAAACCCCGCTTTCTGCCGGCCTTAAGCTGGCCTATGAGGTGTTGATGCGCGAACGGCTGCTGCACCCGGATGTGATGCCCCTGCTGATTGTGTTGACGGATGGGGCGGGCAATGTTTCCATGGGTAAACTTCCGCCGCATGAAGAGGCGTATCGGATTGCCCGCCAGATTGCCGAAGAGCATATTCACAGCGTGGTCATCAACATGGAGCATATTGCTTTTGATCAGGGGCTGGCACAGGCGTTGGCCGATCAACTGCAGGCGCCTTGTTACACGATTGGCGAACTGAAGGCAGAAAATCTATATCAGACGGTGCGGAAGGAAATTCACACCACTCAATTAAATCCCAACCCCGACGAACGCCGTTGACTCATCGGCCTGACTGACTTGCCACATCCTTAAGCCCGTGATATTATCGAGGAGTACTGGGAGAACTTCTGGATGGCATTTCGCGCCGAACGCCGCACTCGAATCCGATCTATTCTGGTTTTTATCATACTGGCAACCATACCCTGCTACTGTCTGGGATTTTTCATCCTTCAATTAAACCGCAGTGTACCCCAGCCGACGGCTACCCCAACGGTTACGCTGACCTTTACGGCTGAACCGCCCCAACCGCCAACCCTGACACCGACCTTTTTCATTCTTCCAAGTGATACTTTCACACCCACCCCAACGATTACGTGGACGCCGACTCAGACATTTACCCCGTTTGTGCCGCCGACCCGCACACCGACGATCACCGAAACGCCAACTCTGACCCCTACTGAAACATCCCTTCCGCCAACCGATACACCGGTGGTGAATACTCCAACCCCTACCGAAACCTCAACTTCTCCATAAATTTCAAGGGAACAATTCAACCAATGACGAGCGAAATCAAGGATTTTCTCAAAGATCTGATTTCTCTGCCGGGGCTTTCGGGATACGAAAGCCCGGCACGCCAGCGCATTCTGCACGAATGGCAGCCGCTGGTGGATGAGATTTCTACAAGCCCGCTGGGCAGTTTGCACGCCCTTAAGCGGGGCAGTGGAGATGAGCCGCGCCCTTCCATTTTGCTGGCTGCTCACATGGATGCCATTGGCATGATGGTTACCGAAATTGTGGACGGCTGGCTGCGTTTTACCCAAATAGGCGGGATTGACCCGCGCATTCTTCCCGGCCAGCAGGTGGTTGTGCATGGCCGACAGGATGTGCCGGGAATCGTGGTTCAGCCGCCGGCACACCTGCTGCCCGATGAAGTTTCTCCCCGTCAAACGGTGGAAATGAAATACCTGCTGGTGGATACCGGCTTGCTGCCCGAGCAGGTGAATGAAGTAATACGCGTCGGCGATTTGATTTCCTTTGCCCAGCCGCCGCTGGAACTCGGCAATGACCTGTTGGCGGGGCACAGTCTGGATAATCGCGCTTCGGTAGCGGCGCTGACCCTCTGTTTGAGGGATCTGCAGCGGGTGCGCCATATCTGGGATGTGTGGGCGGTGGCTACCGTTCAGGAAGAAATTACTCTGGGCGGCGGGTACACTTCGCCGTTTTCCATTCGTCCCGATCTGGCTGTGGCTGTGGATGTGACCTTTGCCAGGGGGCCGGGCGGCCCTTCGGATTACCGCACCTTCCCGCTGGGGAAGGGGCTGACGATTGGCTGGGGGGCAAACATTCATCCGGCTTTTTACCGTGCCATCAAGGAAACCGCTGAACGGCTGGACATTCCCTTCCACAATGAGGTCATGCCGGCTCACTCCGGGACGGATGCCTTTGCCATGCAGGTGACCGCAGAGGGCATCCCTACGGCGGTGCTGAGCATCCCATTGCGCTACATGCACACCCCGGTTGAAATCATCTCACTCAAAGATGTGCAGCGAACCGGTCATCTGCTGGCGCAGTTTATTGCCGGTTTGCAGGCGGATTTCATGGAACAGATGAAGTGGGAAGAGTAAACCGATTGACAAAATGATCAATCCATTGCTCACATCGGATGAACCATTATTACTGGAAGATGCTCAGAAACTCGCATCTCAATCCCTGGATTTTGCTTTGCTGGTTTCCGGTGGCTTGTCTGAAGAGTCATGGAAGTCCATCTATTCTATTTTAGATGAATTGGCGCGTGCCCTTAAGAAGGGTGGGATATTGTTTGTGCAGGGCTTACCGTCGCAGTTGCCCTCATTAGGGGTGTATCTGGATCAAAAGTTGAAATTCAAGTACTGGATTGTTCTTGAATCGACCAAAAGGGACTTTACCAAAGGGCTGCCGTCTGTCCATAGCGGTGTGCTGATGTATGTGAAGGGTAATACATTTGCAGTCAATAAAGTTAGAGTACCGCATGAGTACTGCTTTGCCTGCGGACGGACGCTGAAAGATTGGGGAGGTAAAGCCCACTTAATGAATCCATCCGGAGCGGCTATCTCAGATGTTTGGAAGAGCCTTGAAGGAGAGGATAATTACAGTTCTTTGGGCGTCACATTCTATCAAAGACTGCTCAAGATGGTAGACATAGATGAAAAAGAAATGAGTGGTTGGGCGGCTCCGAAAAACGCTCTACCCATTCCTCAAACAAAGGGGATGATAAAAGAAAGTAAAATTGCATACCAGCCTAACTTATTTTCCATCCTTCAAACGGTTAATTCGGATGACCAGCCTGAGGATCAAAACAAAGAATTTCCGGGTTTTAATGTGATTTTGCAAGGTGACGCCTTGGAAGTATTAAAAAAGTATCCGGATGAATCAATAGATTTGGTCTTTGCCGATCCTCCATACAATTTAGATAAGTCTTACAATGTCTATAATGACGAACTGGCGACCAAAGAATATCTGGATTGGTGCAATCAATGGCTGGATGAATATATTCGTATTTTGAAGCCAACCGGCTCTTTATTCGTGCTTAATTTACCGCATTGGTCCATGTACCATGCGGATTACTTGAATAAACGTTTATATTTTCAAAATTGGATTGTATGGGACGCCTTGTCTGAGCCGCGTGGAAAATTGATGCCAGCGCATTACAGTCTGCTTTTTTACACAAAGCAAAAAGAAGGTTTTACCTTCAATTATGAAGGGTTGAAGAATCTTGACAGCCGCGTCTATTGTCTGCGAGCTTCGTGTGTGCGCAGTCGCAAATCCAGAGGGGAAAACAAACAAGAACCACTCACAGATTTGTGGTGGGATATTCACAGGATTAAGCACCGACGCGATCGAGATTATCATCCCTGCCAGTTACCGGAAGGATTGCTCAAACGCATCATTTTATTGACCACAAACCCAAATGATGTGGTATTGGATGCTCTGGCGGGAACCGGTACCACCATTATTACGGCAGCAAAATTAGGCCGCCGATTTGTTGGGATTGATATTGATCCCTACTATGTTGAACTCATGCAAAACAAGATCAAGGAGATCCAACTTAACGGCAAGATAACGCGTATACCGGTCAAAAAATCAAAAATCGGTTTGACAAAAAAAGAACTTCAACTGGAATTACGATCTTTGGCGAAAAAATTGGGAAGACTTCCAACTCCAGATGATGTAAAGACCTACAGCCGTTATGAGTTGAAGGTCTATTTTGATGTATTCCCGACCTGGGGAAAAGCAATCAAAGCGGCAAAATTGGAGATCGCTGATGACAAGAACGGTTGAAAAAATTTCTTTTGAACAAGTTTGGCAAACCGCAACGGTTTTTTACCTCAACGCTTCTTTAGAGGACGAAATTGACCATGAAGTTGAAAGTCTTCTCAACCTTGCGGAGCAATCTGATCTTTCTAACAGGCAGGTGGTTACAGAAGAGTACCTTCGGGAGAAAATCACCCAAAATCCGGCGGTTTTAGATGTGATCTTAAGGGATCTGGAATTATCAGAAGAAAAATTCTTGAGATTGATATCCCTGTTAAGGCGTATAGGGAGAATTGAAGGCGGCTTTGATGCGGAATGGTCGCTTGCGAGAATAAAGAGTATCCTTCCCCGGCATCCAGACTTGTTATATCAGGTGGCTTCTTTGCTGTATAACGGTTGCAATGATCAAGAATTAGCATCTTTAGTTCCGCGCTATTATCTGGAAAGTTTGAATTACGCCGAAATTGGCGCCAGCACTCAGGCTGCCCGTAAAGTACGTTACAAGCGTTCCTTGATCGGTACTTACGGAGCAAAGAAGGGGCATAAAGTTGAAGCAGAGATTCAAAATATTCTGCTGCGCGTTCGAAGTGAATATGGTATTCCCTTTGAAAAAGGGCGCTCCCGTTTCGTTGAGACGGATATAGATTTTGCCGTGCCGAACCTGGATGACCCATGGGTTATATTGATGAGTTCGTTTCAAGAAACGACCAGCAGCGGTCAAACGAATAAAGCCCGCGATATGTTAGCCATCTATGACCGCGTTCGACACGCCAATAGCCGTTATAATGAACGGCGGGTGTTCATTAATTTTGCTGATGGAGGCGGCTGGCTGGCAAGGCGGAGAGATCTCTACAGGCTTTGGGAAAACTGCCATTTTTTCCTGAACCTGTCCAACCTGTCCGATTTAGAACAAATTGTCCTGGAATACGTTCCTGAAAAATACTTTCATAGACTGTAGGTACAATGGACGAATACCCTTCAATTTCACTTCCTGTGTCTGAAAGTCAACTCAATCTGCTTGAACGGCTCTCGAATGCCGTTGCCGTTTCGGGAGATGAGCGCGAGGTGCGCGCCATTGTCCTTGAAGAAATTCAACCCTTTGCCGATGAGGTGCGTGTAGATGCGCTTGGCAATGTGCTGGCAGTTCGTCACGCAAGCGGGGAGAATCCTCTGCGGGTGATGCTGGCGGCTCACATGGATGAAGTTGGATTCATTCTCGTGGAGGAGGAAGAAGGCGGCTGGCATCGCTTTGAAGTGGTCGGTGGGGTTGATCCGCGTGTGCTGGTTGGCAAGCCGGTAGTGGTGGGCAAAGACCATCTGGCCGGCGTGATTGGGGCGCGCCCCATCCATTTGACAACACCCGATGAGCGAAAAAACGCTCTTTCTGTGGATCAATTACGCATTGATTTAGGCAACGAGAATGGTAAAAAGGTCAAACCGGGCGAGCGAGCCGGCTTTGCCACCCGTTTTCGGCAGGCCGGCCCGAGCCTGATTGGTAAAGCGCTGGATGACCGGCTGGGGGTTGCCATCCTGATTGAATTAATCAAAAATCCACCCGCCAATGTGGAATTGCTGGCGGCTTTTACCGTGCAGGAGGAGATCGGATTACGCGGGGCAAAAGTGGCCGCTTATGCCTTGAACCCGGATCTGGCCATTGCGGTGGATGCCACCCCTGCCAATGATCTGCCCCTGTGGGATGGTGAAGAAAATACCCGCTATAATACCCGCCTTGGCGGCGGGCCGGCAATCTATGTGGCTGACGCTGCCACCCTTTCGGACCCGCGCCTGATTCGCCACCTGATTCGCACAGCCGAGGAGATGGGTATCCCCTACCAGATTCGCCAGCCGGGCGGTGGCGGGACGGATGCGGGCGCCATTCACAAACAGCGCGAGGGTATTCCGGTGGTATCTGTTTCGGTGCCGGTGCGCTATGCCCACACCCCGGCATTGCAGGCGCGCCTGCTTGACTGGGAAAATACCCTGTCTTTGTTGTATCACGGACTGGAACGGCTCAGCCCGGAATTGTTCTCGGAAGATCGCTAAATAAATCCAGGAGAATTGCATGAAAGCGTTAATTCAAAAACTGGTGGAAACCATTGCCCCTTCGGGTTATGAAATGCCCATCCGCGAACTGATTTTAGGGGAAGTCAAAGAGGTGGCGGATGAGGTGCGTGTGGATGCGCTCGGCAATCTGGTGGTGCGCAAAGGTCAAAAAAGCCCGGATGGAAAGCGCATCATGCTGGCGGCACACATGGACGAGATCGGCTTGATTGCCACGCATATTGACGAAAATGGCTTTGTGCGCTTTTCGACGATTGGCGGTGTGCGCCCGCACACCCTCTACGGCGGTCGGGTACGCTTCTTGAACGGCGTTGCCGGGGTGATTGGCGGCGAACGCCTGGAAAACATGGATCGGGTACACGGTTTTGAAAAACTGTTCATTGATGTGGGCGCAACCAGCCAAGAAGATTGCCCGGTGCGGGTTGGGGACGTGGCTGCTTTTGAGCGGCCTTTTCTGGATTTGGGCAAACGTCTGGTGGCAAAATCCATGGATGACCGCATTTCGGTTGCAGTGATGATTGAAACGCTGCGCCAGTTGAAAGACACTCCCCATGAAGTTTTCTTCGTGTTCACCACACAGGAGGAGGTTGGGGTGCGCGGGGCAACCACTGCCGCCTTTGGAGTTGACCCGGAAATTGGCATTGCGGTGGATGTCACCGCTACCGGTGATACCCCCAGGGGTATGAAGATGGCAGTTGCGCTTGGTAAAGGGCCTGCCATTAAAGTTAAAGATACCGGTATGATCGCCGATCCGCGGGTGGTGCGCTGGATGGCGGATACAGCCGAACAAGCCGGCATCCCCTACCAGCTGGAAATTCTGGAAGGCGGTTCCACGGATGCCCGCGCCATGCAATTGACGCGCGCCGGTGTTCCGGCCGGTTGTCTTTCAATCCCGTGCCGGTACATCCACACCCCATCTGAGATGGTGGATTTTGAGGATGTGCAAAACGCCGTCCGCATGCTGATGGCTTTGCTGCAAGCACCGGTTGATTTGAAATGAGCCGTCTGTTTCCCCGCACCGGTAAAAACCGACAGGGGGATGCGAAGCGAATGATACCACCGGCGCTGGTGCGCCTCACTGCGGCGGTGTTGATTCTGGCGCTGCTGGCCGGGTGCGTCGAGTGGTTGGAACCGGTTTTTCCGGGGTTATTCACGCCGCTGCCGACCAGCACGCTTGAGGGCCAAATCACGCTCACACCAGTACCTGAACCGAGCATCACTCCAGAACCGCAGCCGACTTTTGGCGGGGCAATCACTCTGACGCTCTGGTTGCCGCCGCAATTCGACCCGGCTGCCGATACACCCGCCGGACAGTTGTTGCAGCAACGCTTGGATGCGTTCATGGAGGAAAACCCCGGTGTTTTGATTCACGTGCGAATTAAAGCCCCCTCGGGCCCCGGCGGTTTGCTCGAGTCGCTGACCGCTGCAGCAGCAGCGGCGCCAGCCGCCCTGCCTTCGGTGGTTGCCCTCAACCGCGGTGACCTGGAAGCGGCTGCCCTGAAAGGTCTGATTTACCCGCTGGAAGGAGTGAGCGAGGAAATCGAAAGCCCGGACTGGTATCCGTATGCCCGTCAGCTGAGCAGGGTGCAGGACATCCCGTTTGCCCTGCCGATTGCCGGTGATGCGTTGATGCTTTTTTACCGCCCGGCTTCGGTTGGAGGAAGTCCGCCGCAAACCTGGCAGGACGCGCTGGCGTTCGGCAACCCGCTGCTCTTTGCCGGGGACGATCCGCAGGCATGGCTAACCCTGACGCTTTACCGGTCACTGGGCGGTTTGGTGCAGGATTTGCAGGGAAGGCCTGCTCTTCAGGCGGATTTGCTTCAACAGGTATTTGAACTGTATCAGGAAGGAGCGCGGCGGGGCACTTTTCCTCAGACGGTTGCCCAGTATCAAAGCGGCGGGCAGGTCTGGCAGGCATATCTGGATGGTCAGGCTGACTGGGCAGTTACCTTTGCCTCGTTTTACCTGACTGACTTACCGGCAGATACTGCTGCATTGCTGCTACCCTCGCTGGGCGGGGATGATTTCACACAGGCTACCGGTTGGAGTCTGGCGATTGCCGAACCCGATCCGCAACGCCGTCAGCTGGCGGTAGCGCTGGCGGAGTATCTCAGCGCGGCTGATTTTCTGGCAGAATGGGCCGTAGCGGCTGGTTACCTGCCGGTACACCCCACTTCTCTGAGCGGCTGGCAGCCGGTTACGCTGCAAAACACGCTGAGCCGGGTGGTGCTTTCGGCGCAAATTCGGCCTTCCAACGAAATTCTTGTCAGCCTTGGCCCGGCGCTCAGAGAAAGCAGTCTGGCTGTCTTGCGCAACCAGGCCAGCCCGGCTCAGGCGGCACAATCTTCGGTGGAGAAATTATTAGCACCATGATCAGGCATCTTTTCAGCAAGATCTTGGAAGGGGCTGTCAAACCGCTGGGCTGGCTCAAACGGCAGAATCCCCATTTTCTCTGGTTGGGAGTTGTCCTGCTGGCTTTTCTGGCTGCTATGGCGTTCAGCGAGCCGGTTACGCCCCGCCAGATCAGCACCCCATCACCGACTGCGGTTGTTACGCTATTGCCAACCCAGTCCGTGACCGGCGAAAGTCTGGCGCTCAGGCCCTCCCCAACTCCCATTCCGGAGGAGTTGATTGCCAACCGCGAACAGACCTTTGGAATCGTTTTTGGGGCGGTGGTACTGGTGCTGATTGTCATCATCGGCACGTTGAGCGGAATTGCCGCTCAACGTCAAAACCAGAGCGGTGCTTGAGGCGGTGAGGCTTCAACCATTGCCTTTTTTGGGCAGCTGAATTTTCACAAGAGTCAATGCGGAGAACAGAAACAACGCCCCGTAGATGGTGAAGATGACCAGATAACCAAGCCCGGGTTCGATTTTGTTGAAGAAATCGGCAATGGGTCCGCCGATGCCGGCACCGACAATGCCCGCCCCTGCACCTGCCAGATTGGAAATCCCCAGATAGCGACCGGCTTCCTGCGGGGGGGCTAACTCAGTTCCCAAAGCCCAGTTGGAGGCGAAGAAAGTGCCCGTCCCCAGTCCAATGATACAGCCGCTGAGGATGACGATGGGAAAATTGGGGGCAAACAGCAGCACCAGCGTACCCAACGCGGCGATCAGACCGGCGTACAAGACCAGCTTTTTCGGTCCGAAGCGGTCAGCGAGCGTGCCGCCGTAAATGGCTGAGGGAATCAGAAAGACGGCTACCGCTGCCAGCAGCAGGGTGGTGCTGGTAGCCGGGTTGGGCAATTGCAGCACATCGCGCAGGTAAAATTGAGCAAACCCCTGAATTGACCCAACCGCCGCCAGAAAGAGCAGCCGGTTGATCACCCACCAGATGAACGAAGTCTGCTGGCGGGCTTCCCGTCCAATGCCGACCGAAGCGCCGAAATACACGCCAATCAGAATGGAACCGGCCATTGCCACCAGACCGGCCAACCCGATCAAGAGAATTTGCCCTTCACGGCTGATGCCCATTTGGGTCAGACGATTCCCGCTGATATTCACCAGCCAGACCGCCAGGCGGGTAGCGCCCACAAAAATACCGGTCAGTGCCAGCAGGCGCAGGAAACGGTCGCCAACGCCGTTGGTTGGTTTTTCGCCGATGGGGGTTTCACGGGCAAACAAAACGGTTATGGCCATGGTGATCAGGAAACCGGCTGCCACGATGCCCATCACCAGCCCAACCTGCCCGCGGTCAATGAGCGGGCCGATGAAGATGACCAGAAAGACCGGCAGCAGCTCCAGCACGGCTTTGACGCCCGAGGATCGTCCGCGCTGATTCTCCGGGACGAGATCGGGAATCAGGCCCTGTAATGCCCCCTGAGCCATGTTGGAGGAAATTTGCAAGAGGACAATTCCGAGCAGCAGCACAGCGTAGGCGGTGGAAATCCCCAGACTGGATTGGAAAAACTCATCCAGTTCGGAGCCGATGAACAGGGGGGTGGCGCCAATCAGGGCAAGGAAAACCACATTGGCCAGCGCGCCGCCGAAGATGAACGGTCGTCGCCGCCCAAAACGTGAGGTACTGCGATCCGATAACATTCCGCCCAGCGGCTGTACCAGCATGGCAACCGTCAGGCCGATCACGCGCACATTGGCAAGGTAGGTGTTTTTCTGCTCTTCCGGCATGAACAGCAGTACCAGATAGGGCAGCAGCAGGGGGGTAATCACGCCGGAGGCGATGTTGATCCCCAACCAGTAAGCGTTCAAGGCAATGTGATCGAACCAGCTCAGTTTTTTTTCTTCCATCAGGTTTTCTCCAGCGGGTCAGGATACAAGATGGGGGCGCAGCTGCCGGATGGTTTGCAGCGAGGAAAGTGCTTGCAAAACGGTCAACTCAAAGATGATTGGGGCTTTAAATTGCGCTTTGTTCAGGCGGTCGAGCAGGCGGGCGGTGTCGAGATCGCCACTGCCGAGCGGCTGATGGTCCAAACCGTAGGCCGGTTGATCGGCATTTTGTGGAATGGGACAGTCGTGCAGGTGAATTTCAGCCAGTCGTGGGAGGACTTGTTCCAAAACGCTGAACAAATCCACTGCTCCGGCAAAGCCGGCCAGCACATGACCCGTATCCAGACAGATGGAAAGGTCAAGCCTTTCGGCCATTTCCAGGGTCAGATCAAACGGAAATTCAATCGTTTCAACCGCCAGCTGACGCGCGGGCAGGCCAGTTTCTTCCAAAATGGCTTGAATGGACTGCAGCGCATTTTGCTGGAACTGATGCAGAATCAACGCTTTGCCGGCAGAGGGCAGGTTCATCCGGTAAAATTCGGCGGCCAGCGCGCCAGTGGCGTGCAACACGTAGCATTGCGGCGCAAGCGGGCGAGTGGCTTGAATACAGTCCACCAGCGCCTGCACCGAGCCGCGCCGCACGGCTTTCAGGGGGGTGGAAGGTTCAACCGACCACAGCGGTAAATGCACGGTGTAGGTCAGCCCCACTTCTTCTTTGAGTTGCGCCAGTTCTTCGATGGCGGGTGGACTGAAGGTTTGCGGAAACCACATACCTAAATCACCGCCCAGTTCGATGAGATCGAAGCCGGCTTCATACAGTTTACGGACAAGCCCGGCGTGGCTGAAGGTTGCCACATGCTGCATGGCATCTTGCGGGTTGTTGACTGGCGGGATGAGGGCATTCATCTGCATTGCCATGATACCGAATCGCATAATTGACCTCGCTGCAGAAGGATTTAGAAATATTAACCCCTACATGGATAGATTGTATTCAAACGGTGGAAATTTCAAAGTGAAAAAGAGCAGTCTTAATCAGAAGTTAACCTGTAAAAAGCAAAGCTACCCCGCCTAAAGCCAGCAGGGCACCCAAGACGGCGCGCGGGGTGATTTTTTGTCCCTGCAGTGCGGCAATTGGCAGGATGAATAACGGGCTGGCCGATAAAAGGGTTTGCACGATGCCAGCCGGGGCGAGTGAAATCGAAACCTGTTGCAGCCACATTGCCAGATAGGTACCAATGAAAGTGGCCGCAGCCAATGTTGCCCACAGGTGCGGCTGAGCCTGAAAGACGGTGCGGCTCAGCAAAGGTTTGCGGCGCAGGAGTGACCAGACTGCCAGCACCACCACGGCAGCTGCCAAACGCAGGATGGTACTCTGCAGCGAGTCGACACTGGTGCGGGTTAGAGCCACCCGCGAAAGCACCAGTGCCACCGACTGGGAAAGGGCCGCCAGAAACCCAAACAACAGGCCGAGTTTGAGGTCAAAGGCTGGGGCTGAATCGGAGGTGCGTTCGAGAATCACCCAGGCGATGCCCGCCACCGTGAGCAGAATACCCAGCCATGCCGTCCACGCCAGGGTTTCACCCAGCACACCCCACGCAATCAGCCCGACCATCGGCGGAGCTAATGTGGCCAGCAGCAGGGTGCGCCTGGGCCCCAAATGCTGAAGGGCTTGCAGGTAGGCGCTGTCGCCGAGGGTGATGCCAATCACTCCGCTGACCAGCAGCAGCCCAAGCGCGTTGGCCGGGATGGATTGCAAACCGCCGCCGCTCAGGTAAAGGGTGATGACCAGTAAAATGAGCGCCAGCATCCCTTTGAGAAAGTTGACCTCAATTACCGACAGGTGGCTGCCCAACCGGGTGAACCACACCGATGCCAGCGCCCACAGAAAAGCGGCGGTCAGTGCCGCCAGACCACCGCCAAACGGAGAAGTCAATAAGTCGAGGATGGCGTCCATGTTGTTGGGGCAATCTTATCACAATTTGCCGGGCGGAGGGAGTTGCGGTTTTCCCCTGCCGGTTCTTCCGGGTAAGCGCATCCCCCAAATGGCAGAGGAAAAAAGTTTGCCGGCCAGTTATACTGAATCTGGATTGAAGGTTGTACTCTTACAGGCGGGTCGTTATACTCAAAAAGGAGGTATGCAATGTCAAATGGTGCGATAAGTGAATTGATGGGGAATGTGTCGGAGGGCTGGGTTCAGGCCGCCGAGAAGGCTGCTGCCTTCACTGTGCTGGTGGATGCCCGCAAGCGTCTACCCGGCAGCGGGGTGGTTTTTTCCAGTAACATGATTTTGACGGCCGACCATGTGGTCGAGCGCGAGGAGAATATCCGTATCCTGCTGGGGGATGGCAGCGTCCATGTTGCAACGCTGGGCGGGCGCGATCCCGCCAACGATCTGGCTTTGCTGCGGTTGGAAGAGGCTGTGCTTACCCCGACTGAGGTAGCCGAACGAGAAGGCCGGGTAGGGCAGCCGGCACTGACCGTAGCGCGCCCGGGACCGGAGGGCATTCAGGTGGGTTGGGCGTTGATTTCGGCGATTGGCGGGCCGGTTCGGACAATGCGCGGCGGTCTGCTGCGGCGTTTCTTTCGGCTGGATGCCACACCTTTCCCCGGTTTTTCGGGTGGAGCGCTGGTAGACCTGAATGGTTGTTTGCTGGGCATTAACACTTCCGGTCTGGCGGGCGGCACTTTTCTCTCCATTCCGGTTGCGGTTGCATGGGAAATTGGAGACATCCTGGCGCGGCACGGGCGCATCCGACGCGGGTATCTGGGCATTCGCAGCCAGCCGGTCGAAATTCCGCCTGCCCTGCAGCAATCGTTGAATCGCGTTCAGGAACGCGGCTTGTTGCTGGTGGGCGTGGAAGAAAACACCCCCGCGGCTGCGGCCGGTTTGATGGTGGGAGATATTCTGACCGCCCTCAACGCACAGCCCCTGAATGACCCCGAAGATCTGGTTTCGGTTCTTTCGGCGGATGTGGTGGGCAAGCCGGTCACCCTTGAATTGCTGCGCGGCGGTCAGAAAGTGGAAAAGCAGGCAATCGTAGGTGAACGCTGAGAAGAGTGCATGGAAAGTGAGCCGTTAAGCCCCCGGGACGCTCCAGTACGGTTAGCCTTGCTGAGCCCGGGCGGCGCCATCCGCGCCGGTTTGAGGGCATTGCTGCAAACCGGCGGGCGGGTGGAAATCGCCGCTGAGATGGCGGATGTTTCCGAACTGCAGCGGATGGATGAAAGGGTGGATGTACTGGTGGCTGTCCTGCCTTTTCAACGGCTGGCCGAATTGGAGAAGCACCTCGCTGAGGGGGTAACTTCCGCCATTTTGCTGCTGGTGACGGATTGGGAAGAGGCAGCCGGTGTGCCTCTTCCCAATTTGTTCCGCAGCCGCGCAGCGGGCCTGCTGCCGCTGGGGGTGGAAGGGGAAACACTGCAAGCCGCTCTGGCTGCCCTGCTGGAGGGGCTTTCGGTGGGGCTGCCCGGCTGGTTTTCCCTTCTTGGGCAGCCGGGGGGTATGCCGTTTAGCCCGGCTGCAGGCGAGGAGCGTTTGACCCCCCGCGAGGTGGAAGTTCTGGAACAACTGGCGCAAGGATTAACCAACAAGCAAATTGCACGGATACTGGGCATCAGTGAACATACCGTCAAGTATCACATCTCGGCAGTTTATGCCAAACTGGGCGCCATGAACCGTGCTGAGGCGGTGCGCATCGGGGCGCGCCGCGGCTATCTACAAATTTAGCTTGACGTGAGTTCGGGATAAGATCAAAACCCGGCAAGCAATGCCAATGACCCCCACCTGCACCTCCCCCAAAATCGCCCCTGCGATTTTGGGGGAGGCG